>NZ_HF999058.1:20865-21454 GCF_000433815.1 Blautia sp. CAG:257 | reverse complement strand
TATTACAGATCTTCTCAGCCTGGTAAAAATGGATAAAAAGACAGCCGATCTTTCTATACAGCACATGGATATCAACCAGCTTCTTGAGGACATCCTGAAGCGTTTAAGACCTATTGCGGATAAAAGGAGCATTGACCTGATCCTTGACAGCTTCCGTCCGGTGGAGGCGGATGTGGATGAGATTAAATTTACTTCCGCTATCAGTAATCTGGTGGAAAATGCCATTAAATACAATGTGGACGACGGATGGGTCAGAGTATCCATAGACGCGGACCACAAATATTTTTATGTGACTGTGGCAGATTCCGGGATGGGAATTCCGGAAGATTCCCTGGAGCGTATCTTTGAGCGGTTTTACCGTGTGGACAAATCACATTCCAGAGAGATCGGAGGCACGGGACTGGGACTTGCCATTACAAGAAGTACCATTGCCATGCATCATGGCGTGATCAAAGTATTCAGCAGAGAAGGCGAGGGAACAACGTTTTCTGTTCGCATTCCGCTGTCATATATTCCGTAGGAGGTGCCGGATGAAGAAATTTTTAAGTGTCCTTCTTCTGGCTGTTTCTGTGTGTATGCTGGCTGCCGG
>NZ_HF999058.1:19505-20799 GCF_000433815.1 Blautia sp. CAG:257 | reverse complement strand
GGATAAATACAGTTTTTATTATCTGAATACAGCAGAGACAACTCTGGAGAGGGAAGCATATGAACCAAAAGAGGAATCAGCAGACTTTATGGTCCGTGAGCTGATGCAGAGCATTGGAAACAGGAAGGTTCCGGAGGACGGGATCGCACTGCTTCCGGAAGAGGTAATACTTAATTCTTATGATTTTCAGGACGATGTGCTGGTTATTGATTTCAGCGCTCAGTACCATGAAATGAGCAGAGCCAGAGAAGTCCTTACCAGAGCCGGGATTGTAAAAACCTTTTTGCAGGTGCCGGATATCCACCGGGTTCGATTTACTGTGGAGGGGCAGGAGCTTACGGATTCCCGGAATAATAAGATCGGGGATATGACAGAAGAAAGCTTCCTGGAGCTTTCCGGCAAGGATACCGATTACAGGTATGATACTTTTACCCTGTATTTCGCAGACAAAAGCGGGAAGAAGCTGCTAAAAGAGGAGAGAAATATTTATTACAGGCGTACCCTTCCAAAAGAAAGAGTGGTGCTGGAACAGCTTGCCAAGGGTCCCATGGAGGAAGGGCATTATGCGGTGATTCCGGAAAAATCCGTGATCCTCAGCGCTACCATTGCAGACCGGATCTGTTATATCAATATGAACAGGGCGTTTCAGGAGGAAGCGCTGGATGTGTCAGAAAGCATTCAGATCTATTCTGTAGTGAATTCTCTTCTGGATTCCTGTGAGGCAGATAAGGTTCAGCTTTCTGTAGAAGGAAGTATGGACGGAAATCTGAGAAGCAGTATGCCTCTTTACACATTTTATGAAAAAAATGATCAGTTGGTGGTTCACGAAAAAGAGGAATCCTGACAACTGTCATTCATATCTTTTTACATGATTTTATACGGAAAGGAAGGCAAATGACAAGACGTCCGGTTTGTCTTGTTTGCCTGTTCCTGATGCTGTGTATGTGTCTGGCTGATCTGGCAGGGGTTCCGCTGATACGCGGAAATCCTTTGCCGGAAACAGTGCAGACCTATATAAAAAAGCATCCGGACTCTGTGATCTGCGGGGAGGTGCAGAGATGTCAGGCAACAGAATTTTCCTTTTCTGTCTATCTGAAACAAGTCTATCTGATCTGTCGGTCAGAAAAAATTCCCATTGAAAATGTAAGAGTATTTTTAAAAACAGAAGAAAAGCTGCCGGCAGGCACGGCAGTGTGTATTTCCGGGAAGCTGGAACAGGTGGAAGCACCCAGAAATCCCGGTGAATTTGATTCCAGACAGTATTATGCCTGCCAGCATATTTATTATTTTATGA
>NZ_HF999058.1:0-19353 GCF_000433815.1 Blautia sp. CAG:257 | reverse complement strand
CAATGCTTCTCGGAGAAAAAAGCGAGCTGGATCAGGAGCTGAAGCTTCGGTATCAGATGGCGGGAATGGTCCATATTCTTGCTATATCAGGCCTGCATATCAGTATTCTGGGGATGGGGCTGTTCTCCCTTTTAAAAAGAATCGGGCTGGGGAACGCAGGGGCAGGACTTGTCTCTTTGTGTGTGATGCTTCAATATGGAATGCTTACAGGAGGAAGCGTGTCTGCCATGAGGGCAGTGTGTATGTTTGTTTTAAATGTAGGAGCAAGAGTTCTGGGACGGACCTATGATCTTATGACTGCACTGGCTCTCTCAGCAATTTTTCTTCTGCTTGATTCCCCTGCATATCTTTACAGCAGCAGTTTCCTTTTATCCTTCGGAGCAGTTGTGGGGCTGGGGGCGGTATCGCCGCATCTGATCAGAATTACAGGCGCAAAAGGAAAAGCAGGGAAAGCTCTGATTTCTTCTCTTTCTGTTCAGGCAGCAACTCTTCCGGTTATGCTGGTGTTTTTCGGAGAGGTGTCTGTGATCGGAATCCTTTTGAATCTGTTTGTTCTTCCCACTGTGGGAGGTGTTCTTATAAGCGGCCTGTGCTGCTCAGTGCTGGGGCTTTTCAGTGTGAATGCAGGGAGGGCGGCAGCGGTTCCGGGCAGAATACTTTTATGGCTTTACGAAAAAGTCGGTATGTTTGCCGGAAAGCTGCCTTTTTGTACCTGGATCGGGGGGCTTCCGGAAATATGGCAGAGTATCAGCTACTATCTGCTGCTGGCATCAGGAATTATCCTGGCATATGTTATGGCATCCGGAATACAGAAAAAAGAAGAAAATCAGTTGGCTGTTGGAAAAAAAGTGTCCGAGAACTCGGACAAAATCAGAGGAGTGTTCAGGAAAACTGCAAAAAGGGCGTATCCTGCAGGGATTTTTCTTCTGGCAGCTGCGGCAGGGATTTTTGTCCTTTCCCGGAAACCTGGAAAGGAGCTCAGAATTACCTGTCTGGATATCGGACAGGGTGACGGGATTGTGCTGGAAATTCCGGATGGAGGAGTTTTTCTTATGGACTGCGGAAGCAGCAACAAGAAAAATACAGCCCAGTATCAACTTCTGCCTTATCTGAAAAGCAGAGGGATTTCTCATATAAACGGGATTATGATCTCCCATACAGATAAGGATCATATCAGTGGGATCATGGAGCTTCTTGAATTTATGGAGCAGGGCCTGACCTCTGTAAGAAGCGATGCTCTGATACTTCCTGACTGGGAGGAACCGCCGGAAGTATACAATACTCTGATCCATCTTGCGCACAGTGCCGGAATGAAGGTGCTTCAGGTGGAAAGTGGAAACAGTTTTCGTATGGGAGAAGCCGGTTTTCATATTCTGGCTCCTGCAAAAGACGCTCTGGGAGAAGATGTGAATGAAGAAGGAATGGTTGTAGAGCTGGAGTACAGAGATTTTCGCGGACTTTTTACCGGAGATGCAGGAGAACCTGCGGAAAAAGCAATCCTGAACAGGCTGAGAGATGTGGATTTTTTAAAAGTAGGGCATCATGGTTCCCGTTATTCTTCCTGCCGGGAGTTTCTGGATCAGGTGAAGGCAGAGGTTGCAGTGATCTCATGCTCAGACTCCAATACCTACGGGCATCCCTCACCGGAAACAACACTCCGTCTGAAAAAATCAGGGGCAAAAACAGAATTTACCATGAAAAGCGGGGCGGTGTCAGTCTGTACAGATGGAAAGAGGATGTGGGTGCAGAGATTTTTGGAAGAATAAATTAGGAATTTTCAAAAAAACTTGATTTTTTTTTAGCTCTTTTATATGATAAAACGTGAAAGGGAAAAAGCAGAAAATGTTTGACAGAATCTGACAGAATGAACCGGATGGCTGCCGGACTATGTGTTTTTACAGGAAACAGCTGAAAAAGCTGAGAAATAAAGGAGGATGCAAAGTGAAAGTTTTAGTTTACAGAAAATGCAGTACTTGTCAGAAAGCTCTTAAATGGCTGGACGCACATGGCATCAGCTTTGAGGAAAGAGCAATTGTAGAAGAACATCCAACATATGAAGAATTGAAAGAATGGTATGAAAAAAGCGGAATGCCCCTTAAAAAATTTTTTAATACAAGCGGAAATCTTTATAAACAGATGAATCTGAAGGATAAATTAAAGGATATGTCAGAGGAAGAGCAGCTGAAGCTTCTTGCCACAGACGGAATGTTGGTGAAAAGACCTCTCGTAGTCGGAACAGATTTTGTTCTGACAGGCTTCCGTGAAAAAGAATGGGAAGAAAAAATGCTTTAAGCTTCAGACACAATAATTGAGTTTCGGGGAAAGGAAACGGAGGAATAAAAATGTCAGATCACGAAATGATCAATCTGGATGAAATGGGAAGCCTGAAGACCAGTATGGAGAGCCTGCAGGAAACACTTCTGAATAATCACCGGATCGATCCAAACCTTTATATTGAGTATGATGTAAAAAGAGGACTGAGAGATTCAGCAGGTAAAGGCGTTCTTACCGGACTTACAGAAATTTCAGATGTAAATGCCTATGACCTTGTAAATGGAAGGAAGATCCCGGCTGAGGGAAGTCTGTATTACCAGGGCTATAATATTTATGATCTGGTAAACGGACTGGAAGGACATAAATTTGGATTTGAGGAAACCATTTATCTTCTGCTTTTCGGACAGCTTCCTTCAGAAAAGGAACTGGAAATGTTTAAAGAGGTGATGGCGCAGTTTGAAACTCTGTCAGGCCGGTTTGTGCGGGATGTTGTAATGAAGGCGTCCAATGCGGACATTATGAATTCCATGCAGAGATGTATTCTTACCTTATACACCTATGATTCCAGACCGGAGGATATTTCTGCAGAAAATGTTCTGCGCCAGAGTATTGAACTGATTGCCAAGCTGCCGCTGATCGCAGTTTATTCCTATCACTCATACCGCCATTTCCGTAAGGATGAGACTTTATTTATCCGGAATCCGCAGAAGGGGCTTTCTCTTGCAGAAAATATCCTTCTGATGCTGAGACCGGACAGCTCTTACACAGAGCTGGAAGCCAAGGTTCTGGACATTGCTCTGATGCTTCATGCAGAGCATGGCGGAGGAAACAACTCTACGTTTACCACCCATGTGGTTACTTCATCAGGAACAGATACCTATTCCTCAGTGGCAGCTTCTATCGGCTCTCTGAAAGGTCCGAGACACGGAGGGGCAAATCTGAAGGTGCAGGATATGTTTGCCGATATCAAAGCCCATGTGAAAAACTGGACAGATGAGGCAGAAGTAGAGGCATATCTGTGCAGGATCCTGAATAAAGAAGCCTTTGATCATTCCGGTCTGATCTATGGAATGGGTCATGCAGTATACACGCTGTCCGATCCCCGTGAGGTGATACTGAAAAAATTTGCCCGCAAGCTTGCCGAGGAAAAGGGAATGATGGAGGAATTTGCTCTTTATGAGCTGGTGGAGCGACTGGGAAGCCGTCTTGTTATGGAACAGAGGAAAATGTTTAAAAATGTGTGCGCCAATGTGGATTTTTACAGCGGCTTTGTGTATACTATGCTGGGCATCCCCAAGGAGCTGTTCACACCTATTTTTGCCATTGCCCGAATTCCCGGATGGAGCGCTCACCGTCTGGAAGAAATCCTTAACGCTGGCAAGATCATCCGTCCTGCATATAAATATGTGGGACATCATCAGGAGTTTGTTGCGATGCCGGACAGAGATCCCTGCATGGAGTATCCTTGTATGGATGAGGAAAATGATAAAAACGGGGATTGAAAAACAGAATTATTTCTGGTATACTGAACCGACATAAGGGAGTAGTCGGTATCATATGGAAAAATAAGATTTTTGAAAAATGGTATGATGAGGTCAACATTCTGGAGTAGATCCTGGCCCCATCTGAAATGACGAGACTTATCTGCACAGGGCGGATAGTCTCGTTTTTTGGTGCGCCTGTGCAGGAAAAGCAGATCGTCTGTGCTTACTGCTTCTCTGATAAAATACTTACATTGGAGGAAAATCAAATGGGATTATGGGAACTTTTTGTACTTGCAGTGGGACTTTCCATGGATGCGTTTTCTGTGGCAGTCTGTAAAGGACTTTCTGTCTGTCAGATCAGAAAAAAGCAGATTCTGACAGTGGGACTGTATTTTGGATTTTTTCAGGGATTTATGCCCCTGGTGGGATATCTTCTGGGAACTGGCTTCCAGGAAAAAATCCAGAGCATTGATCACTGGATCGCATTTATTCTTTTGTCCCTCATCGGTATCAATATGATCCGGGAATCCGGAGGAGAGGCAGAAAATCTGGATGCCTGCTTTACATTTAAGGCAATGCTTCCTCTGGCCATAGCTACAAGCATTGATGCGCTGGCAGTGGGAGTGACCTTTGCGTTTCTGAAGGTTCAGATCATTCCGGCAGTCAGCTTTATCGGAATCACTACTTTTGTGATTTCCTGCGCAGGAGTTCTGATCGGAAACCGGTTTGGAGCGAGATATAAATCAAAAGCAGAACTTGCCGGAGGTGTTGTTCTGATCCTTATGGGAATTAAGATACTGTTGGAGCATACCATTCTGGCATGAAATAATCTGGAGAGAACATATATTTAATTTTTACAGAAAAAACGCCGCAGAACTGCTTTCGGACACCGGGTTTTACAGATAAGTATGTAACCAGGGTGACCGGCAGAGCTGCGGCGTTTTCAGTACCATAAAGCGATCCTCAGGAACTGAGGGGGTCTGAAGCAGACTTGTCCGATTTGTTATGCAATAAGATAGTTTGCTGCCATTCGTTCAAGCTCTTCCGGATTTGCATTTCTCCATGTATGGAAATCCTGTCCGGACAGGGCAACTGTTTTTCCGAGGGTCACAAGAAACTCAGGAATATCTTTCTGAAGAATGATTCCGATTTCTTTTCCCATGGATTCATTTCCCTGTGTCTGACAGCCATTGATATAAAGCACAAAAGCCGGCTGAACTTTGCCGTCTACAGATTTTGCGGCACCACGGAAACCGATCTCTCCGGTCTGATGTGTTCCGCAGGAGGACGGGCACCCGGAAATATGAATCTGTGGAAGGGCTCCGTCCGGAATTTCTGCTTCATGGACTGCTTTTACGCAGGAGAGCAGAAGCTCCTGAGAGTCGCGAAGCCCGATCTGACAGATGGAAGCTCCGATACAGCTTACAGAGGTTTCAAAAAGAGATTCAGCTCCGTCTTTTGTCAGTTCCAGAATTTTTTCTGCTTCTTTTCCGGTAAGATTTACAATATATGCGCTTTCATCAGGAGAAAGACGGATTTCCGCATCTCTGATGCCTGCAAGATATTCTGCAAGACGACAGAAGGATTCAGCAGAAGGCTGACCGCCAATAGGATGCCAGATAACAGTGTAGAGTCCCTCCTGTTTCTGGGCAATCACACGGGAACTTTCCGGAGCATTGCCGTCCGGCTGTTTGGATACCGAGGAAACATTTACAGTAATATCCAGATTCTCTCCGGAAGCAAAAACCTCATCCAGTTTTTCCAGATATGCTTTTTTATAGTTTTCCGCGCCGCCCAGAGAATCCTGCATGTAGCGGGTTCTTGCTTTTGCGCGGTTTTCATAATTTCCATATGCGCAGAAAGTCAGCCACATGGCTTTAATATAGTAGAGAATCTTTGATGGCGGAACAGATTCAGCAACCTTGATACCAAGGCGGGGATTGTTTCCAAGTCCTCCGGCGCTGTATACGTCAAAGGTTCCGTTTTTATTTGCTGCAAATCCCAGGTCACGGTAGGTTGCATGAGTAAGGTTGGCAGGTGAATTTGAGAATCCCACCTTTAATTTCCGGGGCATTTTCGGAGCTTTTATAAAATTCATAAGATATTCTCCGGCAGCCTCTGCATAGGGCAGCACATCAAAATATTCGCCTGATTCCACACCGGAAAGAGGAGAACACATGACATTGCGGGGGAAATCACCGCCTCCGCCCATGGTAACAATACCTGAGGAAAGCGCTTCTTCTGCCAGTGTGCAGATAGTATCCGGCTGAAGATCATGAAGCTGGACTGTCTGACAGGTAGTAAAATGGATACGGCTGATCTTGTGCTCCTGAATCGCCTCTGCTGTAAAAGCAAGCTTTTCCTTTGTGATTCTTCCGGCAGTCATCCGGAGACGGAGCATTCCCTTTTTTCCGTCTTTTTGTGCATAGCTTCCGTACAGACCGGAAAAGCCTTTGTAGTCTTTTTTTGATATTTCGCCGTTATAAAATGCTATGGTTTTTTCTCTGAAAGCGGGCATATCCTGTTTCCAGGACTGCGGATCGATTTTGTAATTCATTCATGTACCTCCGTTTAGATGAACCTGCAGCAGTAAAAGATGATTCTGCGCAGATGTTTTTGAGTGAAAAAGTCAGGAAGTCCATGTGGAGCAAAAACTTTCTGACATGTTTATATTATAAAGGTGCGGGAGAAGAAAGTCAAAATAAATTAAAGCGCCAGAAGTTCCGGACGCTAAGAAGGAAACACAGAAAAAGAGGCGGAAATAAAGCCTGAAACAAGGCTGCCTTCATTGCGCAAAGCAAAGGAAACTGATATACTGAAAGAAACCGTTCTGTGTATTTTCAGAGGGGAAAATTGTGTGGTAATCATGCATGGGGACAGAATATGAAAAAGAAGGACAGAAGTGGAACAACCATTAAAGATGTAGCGAGGGAAACAAATCTTGCAATTTCCACAATCTCCAAATATATGAATGGAGGCACAGTCAGAAAAAAAAATCAGGAGCTTATTGAAGCGGCAGTAAAAAAACTGAACTATTTTCCGAACAATACTGCCCGGTGGCTTCGGACAAGCAAAACTTACAGAGTCGGTGTAATTGCGGGAATTGTAAACAGCCCTCATACGTCAGCGATACTGAATGAAATAGAAAAGAAGCTGAGAGATCATGGATATTCTGTTTCATTTTTCAGTTTTGATGAAAACCTTGATAAAACAAAAGAATATGTGGAGTATATGATCGCAAATGGAGTGGACGGGATGCTGATCACAATTCCGGGAAATACGGATGGACATCTGATTCTTCCGGAAAACCTGAGAGTTCCGGTGGTTACCATTGAAGAAAACAGTGGGATCATACAGGGGGACTGTGTACAGACAAGCTGCACTCAGGGAGCTTATGAGATTACGGAGTATCTGATAAAAAACGGACATTCCAGAATTGCGGTTATTGAGGGACGCAGAAATTCTCTGACTGCCAGCGAGAGAATGAAAGGATATTTCAGGGCTATGGAGGATTATGGAATTCCTGTAAGACCGGAATATGTTGTTCAGGGTGATTATGTGTATCAGGGGGGATACAGAGGGATTCATGAGCTGTGGAAGCTTAATGAAAAACCAACAGCTGTTTTTGTGACAAATTATGATATGAGTATGGGAGCTATGGAAGCGATTTATGACCTGGAAATAAGGATTCCTCAACAGCTGTCGGTTGCTGTATTTGATGATTTTGAACTGTCTGTTATGGTGAATCCCAAATTGACGTCAGTGCGTCAGCCGCTTGTGGAGCTGGCGGATGCGGCCTGTGAGCTTTTACTGCGGAGAATGAATGGAGATGAAAGTGATTATCCGAAAAGAATCAGACTGAAGCCATCCTGTATTTACCGGGAGTCGGTTCAGAATCTCAACAGCAGTCAATAAATTTGTAAAATAAAATAGTTGACTATTTTTATCCAGAATGATAAAATATTGTCAATCAAGAAAAATGGAGGGTACAATTATGAATCAGTGTTTTGGATGCTCTACCTGCAAAAGCGCAGATAAGCCGTTGGAAGGATTTATCGCGGATCTGCCTATGGAAACTTCCCATCACAGAGTAGAGGGACAGAGTGCAAAGTGTGGATTTGGTCTTCAGGGTGTCTGTTGCAGACTCTGCTCTAACGGACCGTGTCGTATCACACCAAAGGCGCCAAGAGGAATCTGCGGAGCAACTGCAGATGTTATTGTAACAAGAAACTTTTTAAGAGCAGTGGCATCAGGCTCCGGCTGCTACATCCACATTGTAGAAAATACTGCACTGAACGTACTGAAAACAGCACAGGCAAAAGGCGAACTGAAAGGCCTGAATGCGTTAAACTATCTGGCAGATGAAATGGGCATTGTATGTGATGACATTTACGAAAAGGCAGAAAAAGTTGCGCGTAAGGTTCTGGATGATCTGTATAAGCCGGAATATGAAAAAATGGAGCTGGTAGAAAAGCTTGCCTATGCACCGCGTTTCCAGAGATGGAAAGAGCTGGGAATTCTTCCGGGAGGTGCAAAGGGAGAAGTATTCCACGGAGTGGTAAAATGTTCTACAAACCTGAATTCCGATCCGGTTGATATGCTTACAGACTGTCTGAAGCTTGGAATTTCCACAGGACTTTACGGATTGACACTGACAAATCTTTTGAACGATATTCTCCTGGGAGAGCCTGAGATCCGCATGGCTCCGGTAGGACTTCGCGTAATTGACCCTGAATACATAAATATTATGATCACCGGACATCAGCATACAATTTTTGTTGATCTTCAGGAAAAACTGAAAAGCCCGGAAGCAGTTGCAAAGGCACAGGCGGCAGGTGCAAAAGGCTTTAAGCTTGTAGGCTGTACCTGCGTAGGACAGGATCTTCAGCTTCGCGGCGCTCATTACACAGAGGTATTTGAAGGACACGCAGGAAACAACTACACAAGTGAGGCGGTTCTTGCTACCGGCGGAATTGACGCAGTTCTTTCTGAGTTTAACTGTACTCTTCCGGGAATTGAACCGATCTGTGATGAGTTGAAGATCAAACAGATCTGTCTGGATGATGTGGCAAAAAAAGCAAATGCAAAAATGATGCCTTTTGATTTTGACAGACGTGAAGAGCAGAGCATGGAAATCATTGACGAGATCGTAGAAGCATATAAAGCCCGCAGAGGCAATGTTCCTATGAATCTGTTCCCGGATCACGGAAATGACGATACTTTAACAGGTGTAAGTGAAGTATCTCTGAAAAATTTCCTGGGTGATACCTGGAAGCCGCTGATCGATCTGATCGTATCCGGAGATATCAAGGGAATTGCCGGCGTGGTAGGATGTTCCAATCTGACAGCAGGCGGACATGATGTGCTTTCCGTAGAGCTTACGAAAGAGCTGATCGCAAAGGATATTCTTGTCCTGACAGCAGGATGCTCTTCAGGCGGTCTGGAGAACTGTGGCCTTATGGAGCCTTCCGCAGCGAAGCTGGCAGGTCCGAAGCTTCGCGCAGTCTGTGAAAAACTGGGAATTCCGCCTGTATTAAACTTTGGTCCCTGTCTGGCAATCGGCCGTCTGGAGATTGTTGCAACAGAGCTGGCAAAAGAAATCGGCGTAGATCTTCCTCAGCTTCCACTGGTACTTTCTGCAGCACAGTGGCTGGAAGAGCAGGCGCTTGCAGACGGATGCTTCGGTCTGGCTCTGGGCTTGCCGCTTCATCTTGGACTTCCGCCATTTGTAACCGGAAGCAAGCTGGTGACCAAGGTTCTGACAGAGGATATGAAACAGCTTACAGGCGGTCAGGTAATCATTAACGGAGATGCAAAGGAAAGTGCAGATATTCTGGAAAAGATTATTATGGAAAAACGTGCTGGCCTGAATATTTAAAAAGGAGGCTGCTTATATGAAAAGAATTATCATAGAAGCTGAAAAATGTGACGGATGCAAAAGTTGCAGCCTTGCCTGTATGCAGGCACACAGAAAGGATTCCGGAGATATTTATACCCTGGATCTGAACGATATTAATAATGAAAGCCGTAACTTTATCTATAAACAGCCAGACGGCTCCTACCGTCCGATTTTCTGCCGCCACTGTGATGAGCCGGAGTGTGTGATCTCCTGTATGAGCGGCGCTCTTACCAAGAATCCGGAGGATGGACATGTTTATTATGACAAAGAGAAATGCGGTTCCTGCTTTATGTGTGTAATGAACTGTCCGTACGGGGTTCTGAAGCCGGATGATGCAACAAAATCTGTAGTGATCAAATGCGATTTCTGCAAAGATCTTGGCGGAGAGCCAAGCTGTGTAAAAGCCTGTCCGAAGCAGGCAATTCACGTAGAGGAGGTATAACATATGAAATATGTGATAATCGGAATCGGCGCAGCAGGTATGACTGCAGCCAAAACTCTTCGTGAACTGGCTCCGGAAGATGAAATCGTAATGATTTCTGTAGATGAAAAGCCACATTCAAGATGTATGCTCCACAAATATCTGAGCCATGAAAGAAATGAAGACGGACTGAATTTTGTTCCTTCAGATTTCTTTGAGAAAAACAGGATCACCCAGGCTGCAGGACAGAGAGTAGAAAAGCTGGATACAGAAAAAAAACAGGTGATCTGTGACAAGGGCTTTGTATGTTCTTATGATAAGCTTCTGATTGCTACCGGAGCAGAAAGCTTTATTCCTCCTGTGGGGGCTCTTCGTACTGCGCCCAATGTATTTGGACTGCGTCATTTAAGTGATGCCAAAGCAATTGACAAATGTGCAGAAAACGCTCAGAAAGTTGTGATCATTGGATCCGGACTGGTAGGACTGGATGCTGCCTACGGACTTCTGGAACAGAAGAAGGACATTGTGATCGTGGAAATGGCTGACAGAATCCTTCCTATCCAGCTGGATGAGACAGGAGCTGCACAGTACCAGAAGCTTTTTGAACAGGCAGGCTGTCAGTTCCGCCTTGGCAGAAGAGGCGCAGATACTGTCTGCAATGATGCCGGTGAAGTTACTCATGTGGTTCTGGATGATGGAGAGAAGCTTTCCTGTGATCTGGTGATCGTAGCAGCCGGAGTGAGAAGCGCTGTAGCGGGATTTGAGGACAGTGGTCTTCTCATTGACCGCGGAATCCAGGTAAATGATTATCTGGAAACAAGTGTCAAAGACGTTTATGCAGCAGGTGATGTGACAGGTCTTTCCGGAATCTGGCCAAATGCTCAGAAGCAGGGCAAAATTGCAGCTCAGAATATGGTCCTTGGCAATAAATATCAGTATGAAGACCGCTTTGCCGCAAAGAACACCATTAATTTCTTTGGTCTGGTTTCTCTGTGTGTGGGAAAACTGAATCCGGAAGAGGGAGATGAAGTTATTGCCAGAGAGGCAGCCAATCAGTATCAGAGAGCGATCTTTACAGACAACAAACTGGCAGGTTTCCTTCAGCAGGGTGATATTTCCCATGACGGAATTTATCAGTACCTGATCAAGAATCAGATTGATCTCAGTGATAAAAAAGACAGAATATTCAGCCTGAGCTTCGGAGACTTTTACGGAGTAAAAGAAAACGGAGAATATAGCTGGACATAATCCCCTTGATTTTTTACGCCCCCTTTTATATCATAGATGGTATAAAAGGGGGCGGTTTTTTATGAAATTGAATATACCTGTTGGGGTTTCAGACTTTGAGGAACTGAGAAAAAGAGATTATTATTATGTAGATAAAACAGGACTGATCTTTGACCTTCTTAAAAATTCAGCGGCAAAGGTTACACTTCTGACCCGTCCCAGGCGTTTTGGCAAAACCCTTGCCATGAGTATGCTGGAAAGCTTTCTGGACATCCGCAGGAACAGCAGAGAGCTGTTTGATGGACTGCAGATTATGAACAGAACAGAAATCTGTGAAAAGTGGATGAATCAATATCCGGTATTGTTTCTGTCATTAAAGGATGTGGAGGGAACCAGCTTTGAAAATGCTTTCGGCCTGCTTAAATTTGTTATTTCCCAGATCTGTATCACCCATTCTTATTTGAAGAAAAGCGACAGAATAAGCAGCGCGTATAAAGAGATTTTTATAAGGCTGGAGGATCAGACGGCATCCTTTACAGACATACAGAGTTCGCTTCTGGTGCTTACAAAAATGATGCAGGAGTATTATAAAAAACCTGTGATTCTTCTTATGGATGAATATGATGTTCCTGTTGCCGCAGCCAGCAGTTATGGATACTATGATAAAATGCTGGAAGTGATACGCGTTATTATGAGCAGCGCTCTGAAGGATAATCAGGCTCTCCTTTTTGCGGTGATAACGGGGTGTCTGAAGATTACAAAGGAAAGTATTTTTACAGGAACTAATAATTTTGTTTCAGACAGTATCTCATCCGCAAGGCTGGATGAATATTTTGGATTTACCGGGAATGATGTAAAAAGGCTTCTGGAATCAGCGGATCTTGAAAAATATGGAGAGAGAATCCAAAGCTGGTATGACGGATATCATTTTGGTGATGTTGACGTGTATTGTCCCTGGGATGTGATGAACTATGTAAGAGATCTTCAGTTTGATCCTGATGCCAGACCTGTCAGTTATTGGAAAAATACCAGCAGCAACAGTATTATCCGGTCGTTTATTGATTTTGCAGGAAACAGTATTACCAGAAAACTGGAGACTCTGATGGAAGGTGGCTATATCACAGAGAAAATTGAAGAAGATCTTACCTATGATTATCTGCATTCTTCGGAGGAAAATCTGTGGAGTGTACTTTATCTTACCGGTTATCTTACCAAGGTCAGGGAATCAGAGCTGAAAGCTTTTCCGGGGGAAAACCGAACAGCGTTAAGTATTCCAAATGCTGAAATAAGAGAAATATTTGAAACGACAATTGTAAACTGGTTTGATGACAGTGTAAAAAAATGGAACAGACAGAAGCTGTTTGAGGCGGTATGGACGGGCGACGCTGCGCAGCTGGAAGAAGAAATGAACAGGCTTTTAAGAAAAACAATCAGTTATCACGATTACAGGGAAGATTTTTATCACGCATTTCTGGCTGGGATTTTTGCAGGAGCAGGATATATGGTGGAGTCAAATAAGGAGCATGGAGAAGGCCGGAGCGATGTGGTTGTTTTTGATCCGGTAAACAGTTGCGCGGCGGTATTTGAAGCTAAGTATTCCAGGAATCTGAACGATATGAAAAATTCCTGCGAAAAAGCTCTTTTTCAGATAAACGAAAAGATGTATGCGAAAGAATTTGAAGATGATTATGACCACATTTTCTGTTACGGGATTTCGTTTTTCAAGAAGCGCTGCATGGTTGGGATAAAGTAAGACAGCGGTTTTTTAACGGTTTTTCAAAAGAAATCAACTTGACATAAAATTTTGGCGATAGTATGATTTATAAAGAGAAATTATGTCAGAAACTTTCTGAAAGAGAGGAACAGATAAAATGCCAAACGACCACGGAGAACAGATTAGAATCGTACAGGAAACGGTAGCCGGTAAAGAGATTACTTTTGCTCATGTCATGGGCGGCCCGGCTCCGATCATATATCAGAAGCTTGGTCTGAATCCACAGGTGGATTACAGATCTTCAGCAATTGGAATCATGAATATGACGCCGCCGGAGTCTGCGGTCATTGCTTCTGATATTGCAGTGAAAAGCGGAAACGTGTATCTGGGATTTGCAGACCGTTTTACAGGAACTCTGATCATTACAGGAGAAATTTCAGATGTTATGTCAGCGCTTACAGAGGTGGTGGATTACTTCCGGGATTCACTGGGATATGTAGTCTGTGACATTACAAAGAGATAGGAAGTGCAGTCATGGCTCGTATAAAAAGAGAGGAACTGCTGGAAAAGCTGTTCCGGGATGATTATGAACATCTGAAGGGGAAAAGGCTGCGTCTTACCCGTGTGCGTGTTCCGGGCAAAGAAGTATGTCTGGCCCATGTGCTCAGTCCGTCAGAGGCATGTATTTATGAAAATCTGGGACTTCATATTGGTGTTCATGAGGGGGAGGATCACAGAGGAGAAGCTGTGGGAATGATCCGGTTTACTCCCTGGGAGGCAGTAGTTGTCGCTGCGGATGTGGCGATTAAGGCAGCAGACGTTCAGATTGGGTTTATGGACAGGTTTTGCGGTACGCTGATCCTTACCGGAGGGCTCAGCCAGGTTCAGACTGCAGTGGAGGAAGTTGTCAGGTTCTTTGATCAGGTGCTTGGATTTAAAACCTGTGAAGTCCATAAAAGCTGAAAAACAGGATAAGGCATAAAATGAAAAAAATATTTTTAATGGGAAGAAGTGAAGCGGGAAAAACCTCTCTGACACAGGCTCTGAAAGGGGAAAAGCTTCATTACGAAAAAACTCAATATACCAATACAGCGGACAATACCATTGATTCTCCCGGAGAGTATGCGGAGTCCAAGCATTTCAGCGTAGGACTGGCATGTTTTTCCTTTGAGGCGGACGTGGTTGCCATGGTTCAGGCGGCAGACGAGCCTTTCAGTCTTTTTGGCCCGGGGGGCAAAAATTTTATTCTTCGTCCTATGATCGGCGTAATCACTAAGATCCATTCGCCTCATGCCAATATTCCCATGGTTCGTCAATGGCTGGAAAATGTGGGATGTGAGCGTATATTCCTGGTGGATAACGCTACCAGAGAGGGGATAGATGAACTTCTGGAATACCTGAAGGATGATCTTGAGCCTCTGACTCTGGAACAGGCAAAATTCAAGCAGAGTATAGGGCTGAATGAATGGGATCCTCTTCCTGAGGGTGTGGAATATCCGGAGAATATTCGGTGAAAAAATAAAAGCAGTGAGAATCATAAAATAACGGATTGCATAAAAAATGCCGGGGCGCATGAAATTTCATTCATGCGCCCCAACATTTATTATAGAACCACATTTATTATAGAAACATTTTTATCAGGCTCATGTATTGCAGAAGCCTTTTAGCAGAATGTTACATTCCGTCTTTTAACACATCGTAATCTCTCAGAACCTTTTCGATCACAGTACCCTTAATAAAATGGAGAACAGGTTTTTTCAGTGCATTCAGAGGACCGGGAAGCTGAATCTCCAGAGGAGATTTTCCGTCCATAAGCTTTACGGTACTGCTGAGAAGCTCACGGATATCGTACACGCTTCCCCACACTTCAGGAACACCTCTGTCAACGCCCAGAAGTCCGTACACGGCCTCCATTGCTGTTCTTACAGAATATTCTGTGGTAAATACAGTGTCTCTCGGTGTGTCTGCAAACTGTCCAAGGAAGGCGAAGTTTACGCAGCCGTCAGGAATGACATCTGGTCTGTCCCCTTTTGTTCTCGGCATAAAGAAAGCCGTAATATAGGGCATCATAGTAGGAACGCAGACAGCGCTTTTTTCTGCCAGCTCAGGAATCTGCTCTGTAGGAACACCCAGATGATAGAGCCATTCTTCAGTGATCTCTTTACCTGTACATTCTTTCATTGGTTTTTTAACATAGTCGCCGGGAACGTCCGTAAACAGTCCGTATACCCATACGCACACCTTATCTGGATCCTGCTCTTTAAACTGTCCCTGACGGTTAATGGTCCAGCTTAACAGCCATTTGGAGTCCTTACAGCTTACGATACCGCCTGTAACAACCTTTCCGGTGCGGGGATCGCGTTTACAGATATTGGTAATATAAGGAATGATTTTTTCATCCAGTGTTGTGATGGTTGCAGATTCCCAGTTGGTTTTGTTAATGTCGGAACAGAATTTTTCCGGATGTCCAAAGCTTGGATCCTGTTTTGCAATATTTTTCCAGAGATTCCAGCAGCCGCTTGTACGGACTTCTGCATCTCCATTAGGCGCATGGTTCTGATCACCGTAGATGGTTCCTTCGGTACAGCTTCCGTTTGTGACAAAAACAAGATCGTTTTCTGTAAGGACAATTCCTTTTTCCACGCCCTTTACACTGCATTCAATAGCGGAAGCAATTTTCTTTCCGTCTTTAAAGTCAAAAAGTACGTTTGTAACTTCTGTGTTGAACTGAAAATCAACGCCTGCAGCCTCCAGATACTTCTGCATGGGCAGGATCAGAGACTCATACTGATTATATTTGGTAAACTTCAGAGCACTGAAATCAGGAAGCCCTGCAATATGATGGATAAATCTCTGGAAGTAAAGCTTCATTTCCAGCGCGCTGTGCCAGTTCTCAAAGGCAAACATGGTCCTCCAGTACAGCCAGAAGGTTGAATTGAATACCTCATCGTCAAAAACATCTTCAATTTTTTTATCATAAAGATCCTCGTCTTTTGTCATAAAAAGCTTCATGATCTCCATGCAGCCTTTCTGACTTAAATTGAATTTACCGTCGGTATGGGCGTCCTGTCCGCGATTGACTGTGGCGCGGCAAAGGGAATAGTTGGGGTCATGCTTATTCAGCCAGTAATACTCATCCAGAACCGATACTCCCGGTGTTTCCAGAGAAGGAATGCTTCGGAAAAGATCCCACAGACATTCAAAATGGTTTTCCATTTCACGTCCACCTCTCATGATATAGCCGCGGCTGGGATCAAAGATGCCGTCACAGGCGCCTCCGGCAATATCCATTGCCTCAAGAATATGAATATGAGAGCCGGGCATCTGGCCGTCGCGTACCAGGAAGCAGGCAGCGGCAAGAGAAGCAAGACCGCTTCCTACAATGTAGGCATTTTTATGGTCAACGCCTTCCGGCTTTTCCGGACGGGCAAAGGCTTCGTAGTTTCCATTGCTGTAATAGATTCCTTTGCTGTTTTTTTCATATTTTCCGCGCTCTGTATTCCGGTAATCGCTATTTGATACCGGAGCAGGAGCTTTGTGCTCTTTTGAGGTTGTTTTTGCCAGCACCGCTGCGGCGCCAGCGCCTGCTGCCAATGCAAGTCCGAGCTTCATACCTTTTTTTGCCATTAAAAAAACCACCTTTCTGAAAAACAGATGTATTTTTGTTGTGATATTATAGTATTGCCCTTTTGCATCGGGTTCAATTTACAAAAAAAGAGAAATGATAAAAAGTTTATCATTTCCTCTGATCTGTATAATTATGAATAGAATTTGCAATACAGCCGTGAAGAGTGGTACAGATATTGTCGGTCATTGCCTGATAATCGTCTTTCATTCCCCGGCTGATCCAGTCCAGCAGGATTCCCACAAGGCTGTATTTATAAAAATCGGCAATAAAATTTTTTTGTTCTTCTGTAATGGAAAGCTCCGCGGACTGTTCCTGTACCACACCCATGATCAGATCATGAGTGAGCTTAAAAAGATAATTCTCAATTTTTTCTCTTCCAATGGCATGACAGGCATTCTGCACAAGAGTCTTATTTTCGTAAACAGCCTCAAAAATCTGTACAAGTCCTTCCTGCCAGGTATCGTAAGTTTTTTTACCCTGAAGAGCTTTTCTGGATTCCTCCAGACAGGTCCACTCTGCCAGATCATAAATATCTCTGAAATGGTAATAAAAAGTCATGCGGCTGATCCCGCAGTCCGAGGTAAGATCATTGATGGTGATCCGGTCCAGGGATTTTTTCAGCATAAGCCTTTTCAGGGACTCTTTCAGGGCATATTTTGTCATATTCTGCAAAAGATCATCTCCATTTCCGCTTTGTAATAAAAATCTGAAAATTCTTGAAAATATAATGTTATTATATCTGGTGAAATGCCGGAAATCAAGGGACTTTGTCCCGGCTGTCCCGGTATTTTTATGCCAAAAACTCCACGGGACAGTATTACGTGAACAGGAACCAAAAACATACGAAAATATACCGAGAAGTACTGTCCGGGAACTGATACATGGATTACTTTTAACTAACTGAAGAATATATAAAAAATCTAAAAAAATTATAAACTAATCATAAAAAAACATATTGACTTAGCGAATATTATCTGTTAGAGTAGACACGAATTAACGTGATTGTGAAAAATGTACAAATTTTATTGCGGATGTTCCGGACAACATTGGAAAAATGTCGAAAAAGAGCAGAAAAAGATAAAGTTTGTCATAGGTCACAAGCGAAAAAGAAGGAGGATTTTCATTATGAAATGGCTTCAAAAATTGGGAAAAGCTTTAATGCTTCCAGTTGCATGTCTGCCGATCTGCGGTATCCTTATGGGTATTGGATACCTTCTGTGTCCGGCCACCATGCAGGGGGGGGAGATCACAGGTATCATCCCTACAATCGGTCTGTTCCTTGTTAAGGCAGGCGGAGCACTCATTGATAACATGGCAATTCTGTTTGCGATCGGCGTTGGTGTCGGTATGTCTGACGATCACGATGGTACAGCAGGTCTTGCAGCTCTTGCTTCCTGGCTGATGATGACAACACTTCTCAGCGAAGCAGTTGTTACACTTCTCAGACCTGGCGTTGCTGAAAACGCAACACAGCTTCTGGCTTACCAGAAGATTCAGAACCCGTTTATCGGTATCATTGCCGGTGTGATCGGTTCTACATGCTACAACAGATTCAAGAACACAAAACTTCCGAACTGGCTTGCATTCTTCAGCGGAAAACGCTGCGTAGCCATGGTTGCAGGTGTTGTTTCCATTATCGTTGCAGCTGTCCTTCTGTTTATCTGGCCTCTGATCTTCGGCGGACTGGTAGCATTAGGTAAAGGTATTGCAAACATGGGCGCTGTAGGTGCCGGTATCTACGCATTCCTGAACAGACTTCTGATCCCGACAGGTCTGCATCATGCACTGAACAACGTATTCTGGTTTGATACTATCGGTCTTGGTGATATCACAAACTTCTGGGCTGGCAAAACATCAGCAGATGTTTCCTGGAGCCTTGGTATGTACATGTCCGGATTCTTCCCATGTATGATGTTTGGTATCCCTGGCGCAGCCCTTGCTATGATCCACACAGCAAAAGACAACAAGAAAAAAATCGCTATCGGTCTTGTAGCTTCCGCAGCAGTATGTTCTTTCATCTGCGGTGTTACAGAGCCGTTTGAATTCGCATTTATGTTCCTTGCTCCGGTACTGTATGTAATCTATGCTCTGCTTTATGGTATCTTTACATTTATTACAGTATCTCTTGGATTCCGTGCAGGATTCTCCTTCTCCGCAGGTGCCACAGACCTTCTGTTCTCCGCATCTCTGCCGGCTGCACAGAAAACATGGCTGATCATTCCTCTTGGAATCGCAGCATTTATCGTATTCTACGTAGTATTCCGTTTCGCAATCGTTAAGTTTGATCTTAAAACTCCGGGACGTGAAGACGACGATGAAGATGAGACAAAAGTAGTTCTTGCAAACAACGACTTTACAGCAGTTGCAAAGATCATCCTTGAGGGTGTTGGCGGACCGCAGAACGTGTCCACAATCGACAACTGCATCACAAGACTTCGTCTTGAGATCAAAGACTATACTCAGGTTGATGAGAAAAAGATCAAATCAGCCGGTGTAGCAGGCGTGATCCGTCCGAGCAAAACAAATGTACAGGTTATTGTAGGTACACAGGTTCAGTTCGTAGCGGATGAGTTCAAAAAATTATGTAAATAATATACATAACAAGAGGGAGGGTGCTGCGGCATCCTCCTTTCTGCTGTCAGGGGCAGAGAGAATGGTCTGCTTCTGGTCAAAGTCTGAGTATAAAATATATTTAGGCTTGCAGAT
>NZ_HF999057.1:3873-8035 GCF_000433815.1 Blautia sp. CAG:257 | reverse complement strand
ATTTACCACTTTCTTCCGCCTCTGTCAACTGTTTTTTTTATAAATTTTTCAATAGTTTTTTCAATAAGTCTTTTTAACCTTTTTACACTCTTTTTCTAATAAACTGGAATCCCTCAAACATTTCAATCTCGCTGTTATGTGAAATTGAATCCCATCATTCCTCTTCTGTGTATTCGTATCACTGTTCACGCCCTTCACAGTAACCTGGTTAAAATACATTCCAAATCACCTTCGATGATAGCATTTTAACCTGTATGCCTCGGAATTTTTGCTATACATGCCAAAACACCTTGCGGGATAGTAACCTGTGAACAGTAATGTATTCATTACAGACAGAAGAATAAACCATGGTCATTCCTTCCCATATGCGTTATAATACTATCAGACTTTCTATCACTATACACACTTCCCCATAACATGGGAGAAAGGAAAATTCCAATCATTTTATATATCTGATTGGATCGGATATTTTATATGGATTTTATAAAAGAAGCCCTGACTCTTGGCTTTGACAATGCTGCTGTTATTGATGTGAAAGACCTGGTATTCGTGCTGGAGTACCGGCAATTCTGCGAAGAAAATCTCTGTGGAAATTTTAACGTGCTATCCTCCTGTCCGCCAGCATGCGGCACACCGGAAGAAATGCACCGGAAAGCGCTGAATTATAAAAAGGCGCTGATTCTTCAGACTGTTCTGGAATCCCCTGAAGAACAGTCTGATGTAAAAAAAGCAAAGTGCAACCATAACCTTCTTACAGAAAAACTTTATAAAAAAATGGCAGCTGACGCAGAAACTACTCCTCTGCTCATCAGCGCCGGGCCTTACAAACATTTTTCCTGTATGTCAGCTTACGGTATCGATGCCCAGAAAATGGCTGACGCTGCCAATATGCTGTGCTGGACACAGGACGAAAAAATACGTCTTTTTTCTCTGCTCCTGTTTAATCCGGAAAATTCATAAAATAATCGCCCTTACAGAACCACAGAAAATATAATCTGACATCTGTAAGGGCGAATCTTATTTTTCACAACTGCCGCCTGTACTTTTATTCTTTTACCTAAGTCCAGCTGCCCGTTTCAGCTAACCTGTTTACGCCGTCCGACCACCAGAAGATGGCTTTTTATCAGCACCGGACGAACCGCATTGTATATCACTGCAACAAGGATTACTGATATTACTGCATTGACGAATGTTGCCATTGCGCTCATCTTTGCCAGAACCTCTGCCATTTTCTGGGGCTGCCCAAGAATGTACTGTTTATAGAAATATCCAACCACCGGATCTGCCACCACATTAAAAGCAAGTCCGGCTACAGATGCCAGCACACTCCATTTAAACACATATTTTTTATCTGTACTCTCATTTATTTTTGCGATTTTATGAGCCACAAGTCCTGTAATAAGCCCAATACAAAGCTTTAAGACAAAGGTCTTCGGAGCGCCTGTGATATACACAGGATCCATAAGATCCGCAACCGTCATGCCAATGGCCCCGGCAAGTCCTCCATACCATCCGCCCAGAAGAAGCGCTCCCAGAACACAAAATGCATTTCCGATATGGATTGAAGTAGCATCGCCTCCGGGCACTGGTATTTTTATCTGAAGAAATGTAAAGGCTACATAGCAGAGCGCTGCAAGAAGAGCGGTTTCTGCAAGTTTTGTGATAGTGCTGTTCTGATTGTTCATAATAACTGCCTCCTCTTTTTTCATGAATTACTGATATCTTAATCGATATCTGTGCTTTTTAAAATACACAATTTTTATCTTTTTAAAGGGGACAGTTTTTATTATGGATTTTTTATATATTGTCCAGAATACCGGCAGCTTCCGGGGTGCGGCAGCTAATCAGATTTCCTGTGATTTTTATATTCCTTTTTTATAAAGATAAAAGGAATAACCTGCAGGGATCAGGAACACACAGGCAAGAAATGCAAAAAGCACCCACTTTGACTGCAGAAATCCATTGATCACAAAAATAGCTCCGCCCATAATAAACAGCCATGAAGCTACTCTGTGTGTACGGTTCCAGTTTTCTTCACTGTTCAGTGTCCAGGGAAGTTTGATTCCTACTGAATAGTTCTGTTTGATCTTATGCATATAATTTCCCATAATAACAAACATAATTCCCAGGAGTATGTTTACAACCATACCTGTGTCCACACTCATTCCCAATGCAGTTGCATAACTGATCAGATTTGTTACCACAGAAACAATGGGAATCATCCAGAGAATAGCCCGCATCAGTTTCTGGTTGATATTTTTACGTTTCGGATCTGCGCCGACCATAAATGCGCAGAAAAATTCAATAGCAAGTAAAAATAACGGCATTCCAAATACAGCTACAGGCTTGCTGGTCCATCCGTTTACCTGATTGTCACTGCCGAAATGTGTGGGGATCATATCCGGAAGCTGATCCCAGAAAATAATCCCAACTATGATAGGGCAAAGAATCATAAGGCTGGCAGCAAACAGTGTCCATTTGTATCTTTTTATCATAATAATCATCCCTCCAGTTTCATAATCTTTCCGGTCAAAAATTCTCTGCTGCAAAAGCAGCATTACTTCTTACTCTCCTTTTCTTCATCTTTTTCACCGGTGAGCTCTGACAGCCACAGCAGGATTTCTTCCACAACTGAGGTGTTCAGCTCATAATACACATAATTTTTTACTTTTGTTTCCCATACCAGATCTGCCTTTTTTAATACACTTAAATGATACGATATGGTAGCTCCGGTCATATCAAAATGGCTGCCGATTTCTCCTGCAGACATTTTTCCGTTTTTCAGAAGCTGCAGAATTTCTCTCCTTACAGGATCTGACAGCGCCTTAAATGTAGCTGCAAAAGACATTTAATCCCTCCTTTTCATGAAACTATTTAGAAATATTTCTAAATAGAATATACCTCTCTGTATACAAAAAGTCAACAGCTATTTAGATTTTTTTCTAAATAGGTGTTGACTTTTATGTTTGCTTCTGAATCCATATAAATAAAGCCCACAAGTCTCAATCACGTAGAGGGATTTGACAGCCGTATCTGCTGTGTCAGCTCATGACCTCCCTGCTGATACCACTGCTCTACAAAGGTTTCAAAATAGCTGACAGGCTTTTCTCCCATAATAATCTGAATAAACGTACTTGTTTCAAACTGGCGCAGGGATTGAGGGATTTCTCCGCCTGCATCATCCAGATAGCTTCTGACAGCCGGTGTATAATGCTTATCTACAAGAAGCCCTACTGCTGAAATTCTTGATTTGTATGCAGCCCAGTCTTCTGCAGTGTAATCTTTTCCGCTGAGATAGGAGCTGCAGGCCTGATAGTAGGACTGCTCAATGGCAGTAAGATTTCCCTCCGGATAGTTTCCATTCAAAGCTGCCTCAATATTTTCTGTCACCTGATAGGTTGCTTCGTTATAATCCACATTGATCACAAGCGGTCTTGCAGTAGGGTCCACATTCAAAGCAAAATATTCGTTTACCTCCCGGGCATCTTCTGCCTCATACCTGGTATAGTCAAAAAGAACGCTGATGATCTTCATCACGATTTCCGGATGCTCATAGCCCTTGCGGACTACCACATATTTATTATCCCTGAAGGATTCATAAACATTTTTATCTGCCAGCTCCTGGAGATAATAAGGTTCCCAGTCTGCTTCGCTGTTTTTCTCATAGCTTTCCATCAGCGGATTATTAGGAGTCCACCACAGTCCGAAAAAAGCTCCGCATTTTCCATTTACGACCAGATCTCTCAGATTATTAGGAGCGCGCAGGGCAAAGTTCCGGTCCAGAATCCCTCTGTCATACAGCTTATGCAGATAATCAAGAGCTTCCTTTGTTTCTTCTGTCAGAGATCCGTAAACAATTTCTCCGTCCTGACTGATCCATCTCTGAGGATTTGCCCCAAAACTGTCAAACACAGGATCTACCGAATAACTGGAGCTTGTGGTACCCACAAGATTTGTGTCACATGCCAGACCCACAGGAGTTTCTCCATCTTCCGTACCCATTCTGTTTTGTACAAAAGCATCTATGATCTCAAAAGCATCTTCAAGAGTTTCCGGCTCCTCCAGCCCCAGCTCCTCCATCCAGTCCTTTCTCAGCCACAGAAGATTCGGTCCGTGGTCGATCACTGTTTCCGGAACAGCCATCAGCCTTCCGTTGAATTTT
>NZ_HF999057.1:0-3826 GCF_000433815.1 Blautia sp. CAG:257 | reverse complement strand
GAAGGGCATCTCCATAGCTTTCATACATCTCTTTGATTCTTGGAGACGTACATTTCTCAAATACCTCTGTAAGATCCTCCACAAGATCATTTTCCACCAGCTCCTTCAGGATCTCCCTGTCTGTGACCACCATTATATCCGGAAGATTCTGATCCTTTACCAGGATATTTACAAGTTCACTGTAGCGCTCCTCTGTATCCATATATACGGTATCATTCTGTATGTTCAGCATTTTTCTAAGGTATCTGGTATAGGCATTATCCTCATAGGTATCTCCTTCCGGAAGATTGGAATTATTGGCTCCGCTGATCTGGGCAAGAGTATAGGTTACAAGCTCCGGATACGCCCCGTAGGGTGTTGTTTCTGCCTTTTCCATTGCCCTTCTGTATTCTTCTGATACGTTCTGCCCGTTTTTTTCGTGAGATATTTCATGTTTTCCGCAGCCGCAGAATACACAGACCACAAGGAAAAACACAGCTCCCATTCTTTTAATTTTCATCTCTGTACTCCTCTTTTGGCACTCTTATCTCTACTGTTGTTCCTATTCCCGGTTGACTGAAAATACAGATAGAAGATTTTTCTCCATATAAAAGCTTCAGTCTGTCGTGAACATTTTTAAGCCCATATCCTTTTGCCTGATACGTTACCAGAGTCTTTGCTTTTTCCGGCTCCATCCCCGGTCCGTTGTCTGTTACTGAAAGAAGGATTTCCTTACCTTTATCCAGACAGGCAATACAAAGGATTTTTTCTCCGTCCTCTTTTTCATCCAGTCCATGCTCCAGGGCATTTTCCACCACCGGCTGCAGAAGAAGCTTGGGTACCTTTTCGTTTTTTATAGAAGAATCCGTATCCCACTGAACGGAAAATTCATGATTATGCATTACAAGCTGGATTTCCAGATACGCTTCTGTGTTTTTGATACAGCTTTCCATGGTTACCATATCCTCGCCGCGGCTGAGGGCTGTTCTGTAAAATGTAGAAAGGGCCAGCGTTACCTTACTTATCTCCTTCTGATTGCTCCTGATCGCCATCCAGTTAATGGCAGACAGGGTGTTATAAAGGAAATGCGGATTGATCTGAGCCTGAAGCGCTTTCAGTTCAAATTCCTTCAGGGCGATCTTATTGACATAAACCTCATCAATAAGACGATTGATCTCATCCATCATTCTCCGAAAGCTTCTGATCAGGATTCCCACCTCGTCCTCACTGTCGCTGGATACCACAACCTGCCGGCTGCCGTGATTCACCTGATCCATATTGGCAGTCAGCTCTTCGATTTTTCTGGTAAATAATCTGGAAAAAAATGTTCCAAGCACAAAAATAATCACACCGCAGATACAGATCAGAGGAATTTCTTCCAGAAAAAGTCTGGACACTGCCCCGGAAATAGAAGCCTTTGACCGGAAAAGATAATACTTCCAGTTGTTTTCCCTGCTGGCACTTTCTGTCCATGCGCACTCTTTTTTCACTGCTTCCAGCGCCTCCCCGGGACGTGCGCTTTCTGACTGAATACCGGGCAGTGCTACATCCTGATACAGGATATTTCCTTTGGGATCCACGATCATTCCACCGGTTTCATCCTCTGTAATATTGTCAAAGGCCTGAAAGATTTTATCATAATCCAGAGTAATACACAGTACAGCCTCTAATTCTTTTCTGTCATATATGTTCCGTACTGCTGCAACTTCTTTCCGTTCTTCGTTCACTACCCACTGGATTCTTACATCCTCCTCAATACTTTTGCTCCACCACTCTTCCCGGATTTTTTTAAGAGGAACAAGAGTATATTCATGTTCAACCCGGATGCTGTCCGCAAACAGCTGAATCTGTTTAATGGCTTCATGATAGGATTTTGGCACTGAAAGGAGGGGATCCGCCACCTTTGTATACTGCTCATACGCCGTATAATTATCCATGTTCTTTTCTTTGATAATCTCCTCAATATCCGGAGAATATGTAAGATAATTAATCAGACTGGTGTACACAGCAACCTGACTGTCAATGTTTTCCCTTGTCTGTTCCAGAATAGAATCCATATCCTCCATTTCCCTCTGACGGACAAAGGAGCTCATACGCATATGGCTGTACAGAGCAAGAACTGTCATTGGAACAAGACTTGCTCCTACCAGAAGAAGTGTCAGCTTGTGACGGTACTTCATATTTTTAATGATCTGATAAAGCTTCCTCATCCTCTCCTGTTCCTTTCCTGTAGGATTCCGGACTGCATCCGTAATATTCCCGGAAACTCCGGCAAAAATACGATACATTGGCAAATCCTACCTTTTCACTGATCTGCGCCACCTTCATATTTGTATTTTTCAGCAGTTCTTTTGCTTTTTTCATACGAAAAACACGGATATACCGGTTCAGATTCATGCCTGTTTCCTTTTTAAAAATAAAGCTCAGATATCCGGATGAAAGATATACCTTTTCCGCAAGAGTTTCCAGGCTGAGATCTTCCGCATAATGCTGATAGATATAATTTTTTACTGCAGCCACCTCATTTCTTGATTCACTCATGGATCTTTCCAGAAAGCTTTCGTACTCTCGGATGTTTTCTTCTGTCACCTCCAGAATCTCCATAATGTTTCTGCAGTTATATAAACGGTCAATTTCATGTTCAATTCTCCGCTCCCCCGAAAACTGATTCTCCTGAAAAAGCTCCTGTATCACATTGGAAAACACAAACTTGATATACATGGCAGAATATTGAGTATTATCGCTGTATTTTTCCTTCAGACACTGATAATGCTTTCTGAGCTGCCGGATATCTTTCCTGCTGACGTCTTCCGAGATCAGCTGCAAAAGTCTGGAATCCTGTACCTCCTTTACTTCCATATTGAGATGCGCCTCATCATTGGAATAAATGTGCTTTTCCGGATGATAAAATTTTTCTTCCATCTGCTGCTCCAGCTGGCTCATGATCTCTGTAAGACATTCATAGCCTTCAAACTTTTTGCTCACTGCCAGATAAAAGCTTTCCTTATAGTTTCTTTTCAAAAACATATAAATGTGATTTGCCACAAGACTGTAATCACAGTAATTATCCTGAAATAAAAGCAGTGACTGTCTGTTGTTCAGATTCAGATAAAAAAATACCCGCCTCAGCTCTTTCTGAAGCTCTGTGGAAAAATTCTCTTCTGCAGTGTCAAAAAACGCCATATCCGATTCTATCAGGATCGCACAATGCCAGCACTTCCATTTTTCCAGATTGATCATGCCTTCTGATTTTTCCAGGATATCTTTTTTGCCTGTATAAAGATAGCTTTCCAGAAAATACTCCTGAAGGAAATCCTGTTCCTTTTGCTCCCTGGTTTCCTTATCCTTTTTCTTCAGAATATTTTTCTTTGTTTGATTTATGGTCTTGTGAAAGCTTTCCGGCTCTACCGGTTTCAGCATATACTCTGTTACTCCATATCGGATTGCTTCCTGGGCAAAAGTAAAGTCACTGTATCCACTGAAAATCACAACCTGAAGTCCCGGATTCAATTCTTTTGCCTTTGAGGTAAGCTCCAGCCCGTCCATGTGGGGCATTTTGATATCTGTCAGAAGCAGGTCCGTCTCCTCACTTTTCAGAATCTGCAGAGCTTCTCTTCCATTGGAAGCTTCTCTGATGTTCCACTCCCCCTCTTCCATGGCAAGAAGATATTTGATTCCTTCACGTTCCAGCTTTTCATCATCTACGATCAGCACTTGTATCATATTTTATTATTCCTTCCTTTCAGCCATTAAAAATCTGACATCCGCTTTATTGTATCATTCTCAAACAGCCCCTACAAGGATACCGGTTCTTGAGTTTCCGTAGTTTTATCCACAGCCCTCCTAT
>NZ_HF999056.1:6132-75139 GCF_000433815.1 Blautia sp. CAG:257 | reverse complement strand
GCTATCAGGGACTGACAGGATCAGATTAAAATATCGGACAGGGATCAGATGCCATGGAGAACTCCGCTCGGAGACACATCCATGGCTCTTTTCATATCAGAGGGAGGAAAGATATGCAAAATAAAAGAAAAGCATTCCTGGCAGTTCTTACAATGACGCTTCTGGGAATTCTGGCAAGTCCGCTGTCTGTATTTGCAGCGGAAGCAGAGGAAGCCGCACAGCCGGCTCTCTATGCTACATTCTGGGCGCTTGTACCACCTGTAGTGGCCATTGCGCTGGCGCTGATCACTAAGGAGGTATACAGCTCTCTGTTTCTGGGAATCCTGGTGGGAGGACTTCTCTATTCCGGATTTTCTTTTGAGGGAACTGTAACCCATATTTTTCAGGGAGGAATCATCAGTGTTCTGTCTGACAGCTATAATGTGGGAATTCTTATTTTCCTTGTGATTCTTGGAGCCATGGTGTGCATGATGAACAAGGCAGGCGGATCGGCAGCGTTTGGACGATGGGCCGGCAAACGGATCAAAACGAGAGTGGGAGCAGAGCTTGCTACTATTGTTCTGGGAGTTCTGATTTTTATTGACGATTATTTTAACTGTCTGACCGTTGGAAGCGTTATGCGTCCGGTAACGGATAAGCACCACGTATCCAGAGCAAAGCTTGCTTATCTGATCGACGCAACTGCAGCTCCGGTGTGTATTATCGCACCGATTTCATCATGGGCGGCGGCAGTCAGCGGATTTGTAGAAGGCGAGGACGGGCTTTCTATTTTTGTCAGAGCAATTCCATACAACTTTTATGCTCTGCTTACTATTGTGATGATGGTAGGTATGGTGCTGATAAAAACAGAATTTGGAAGTATGAGAGTTCATGAGGTCAATGCTCTGAAGGGAGACCTTTATACAACAGAGGGACGTCCTTATGCGGATGCAGAAAAGGAAGGCAGAGTAAACCCAAGGGGAAGAGTGATCGATCTTGTGATTCCGATCGTGTGCCTTGTGATCTGCTGTGTGATCGGTATGATCTATACAGGAGGATTTTTCAGCGGAACAGATTTTGTCACTGCGTTTTCTCAGAGCGATGCATCTGTAGGTCTGACTCTGGGAAGCTCATTTGCTCTGGTTCTTACAGTAGTTTTTTATATGGTGCGCAAAGTTCTTTCTTTTAAGGATTGTATGGATTCTATTCCGGAGGGATTTAAGGCAATGGTTCCTGCAATTCTGATCCTGGTCTTTGCCTGGTCTTTAAAATCCATGACAGACAGTCTTGGAGCAGCAGCATTTGTAGAAAACGCAATGCGCTCTGCGGCAGGCGGGCTGATGAACATCCTTCCGGCAATTATCTTCCTGGTTGGCTGTGGCCTGGCTTTTGCAACAGGAACCTCATGGGGAACCTTTGGAATTCTCATTCCTATTGTGGTAGCTGTGTTTGAGGGCTCTGATCCGGAGCTTATGATCATTTCCATTTCTGCATGTATGGCAGGAGCGGTATGCGGAGACCACTGCTCGCCGATCTCAGATACAACGATCATGGCATCTGCAGGAGCTCAGTGCGATCATGTAAATCATGTGTCTACTCAGCTTCCATATGCAATTCTGGCGGCTGCAGTATCCTTTGTGACCTATCTGGTGGCGGGATTTGTAAAAACAGCCTGGATTGCCCTTCCGGTGGGAATCGCGCTGATGCTGATAACTATTATGGTAATCCGCCATATGCATCCTACACTGGAGGAGCATCTGGACAATGAATCCCGTAAATAAGTGATACTTCACAGATCACTACATACAAACGATGCAGAGAACCCCGGAAAATGAAAAAGCTTTTGTGTGTATAAAGACAGGAAGAGGAGGAAGGATTTGCTATGAATGAAGATTCCTGGGACAGGCTGTTAAAAATCCGTACCTCAGGGCGGGATGATACAGGCTCAGATCAGTACAAATACCCCTATGAGCCCACGCCTTATTCGGTATTGGAAAGGCTTGGAAACAGCGGAGAGATCGGAAAGAAAAACACAGTCCTTGATTATGGCTGCGGAAAAGGAAGGGTGGATTTTTTCTTATCCTATCAGACAGGATGCAGGTCTGTTGGGATTGAATACAATGAGCGGTTTTACCAGGCGGCTCTTCGGAATCAGGAAAAAGCAGTTTCTTCCGGGAAGATATCTTTTATACAGCAGGATGCGGCAGTTTATCAGGTTCCGGCACAGGTGGACAGATGCTTTTTCTTTAATCCGTTCTGTCTGGAAATCCTTAAACAGGCAATGGCAAGAATAATGGAATCCTGGTATGAAAATCAACGGGAGATCAGGCTGTATTTTTATTATCCCTCTCAGGAATATGAGGCGTATCTTAACGGCCTGGATGAACTGCAACACCGGGAAACGATCCGGTGCATGGATCTGTTTCCGGGAAATGACCAGAGAGAAAAATTCTGATCTTTTCCACTTATCAGGGAGGCGGTACATTCGATACTGACTTTTCAGGCAAATAAAAAGTGCCCTCTGAACAGTGACAAAGGCCGGCTTTGTTCCTGGACAGGGTTAAAAAATAAAAACTGAATAGAAGCAGGTGAAAAGGGACTGGCAGATTTTGTGGTATTGACAGGTACGGTACAGAATCGGCAGTCTCTTTTTTGCTTACCGGGAAAGTGGCAGATTCTGTGCCTGCAGTCCCGGCAAATAAAAACTCTTTGTAAGTATGTAACCTTGATTAAAAGAAAGATAAAAACATACCCCGCAGGTCCCGGTAAATAAAAACTCTTTGTAAGTATGTAACCGGATGCATGAGGATATGACCGTTTATGACAGTTCAGGAGTAAGCACTTCAAGGTCTGAGAGATTCAGGAAGAACAAAGCGGATTTTTTCTACTTTTGTTTCTACAAAAGTACAATAAATAAAAAACAACAAAAAACAATCAAAAATTACACAAAAAACCTCGTTGAATCAGAGCAAAACATGTTGCTTTTTGTTGACGCACAGGGAAGGATGGCGTATAATGGCTGTATATGATACACGGCAGCCGGATTCTGTCCGGAAAAGCTGTGAGAAAGGAGAAGCGTGGAAATGTTTAATACCACAGATATTCCCAAGTCATCCAGAATTACACGACTGGTTGACCATCTGTATGAGAAAATGCCGGTGATCGAATCTGCCAGAGCGAAGCTGATTACAGAATCCTATCAGGCAACCGAAGGCAAACCAATGATTACCAGGCGTGCGGAGGCATTTGCTCATATTCTGCGTCATATTCCCATCATTATACGTGATGAGGAGCTGATCGTAGGCAGCAGTACCATTGCGCCGAGAGGCTGTCAGACTTATCCGGAATTTTCTTATCAGTGGCTGGAGGATGAACTGGATACGGTTGAAACGAGGAGCGCGGACCCGTTTTACATTGCCGAAGAGACAAAACAGGAGTTAAGAGAGGTACATAAATACTGGAAAGGGAAGACAACCAGTGAGCTGGCAACCTCCTACATGGCTCCGGAAGCAATAAAAGCCATTGAGCACAATATTTTTACGCCGGGAAATTATTTTTATAACGGTGTAGGTCATGTAACAGTAAAATATGAGGAAGTTCTTGCGATCGGATACGAAGGAATCATGGCAAAAGCCCAGGCGGAGCTGGACAGATGTCAGGTGGGTGACCACGATTATGCAAGAAGATCCCGCTTTTTAAATGCAGTGATCCTGAGCTGCCAGGCAGTGATGGAATATGCACAGCGTTATGCGGCGCTGGCAGAAAAAATGGCTGCTGAATGCAGTGATCCTGTCAGAAGAAATGAGCTTGAGGTGATTGCCCTTAACTGCAGCCACGTTCCTGCCAGAGGAGCCGGAAGCTTTTATGAGGCATGTCAGTCTTTCTGGTTTGTCCAGCAGCTTCTTCAGCTGGAATCCAGCGGTCATTCCATCTCTCCGGGGCGTTTTGACCAGTATATGTATCCTTATTATAAAAGGGATCTTGATAATGGAAATATCACCAGAGAGTTTGCGCAGGAACTGATGGACTGTATCTGGGTAAAACTGAACGATCTGAATAAATGCCGTGATGCTGCCTCAGCAGAGGGATTTGCCGGGTACAGTCTGTTTCAGAATCTGATCGCAGGCGGACAGAACAAAGACGGAGAGGATGTGACTAATGATCTTTCGATTATGTGCATTCAGGCATCCATGCATGTTCAGCTGCCGCAGCCGTCTCTTTCCGTAAGAGTATGGAACGGCACTCCGCATGAATTTCTGATCAAGGCGGCAGAGCTGACCAGAACAGGAATCGGACTTCCGGCTTATTATAATGACGAAGTAATCATTCCGGCTCTTCAGAACAGAGGACTTTCTCTTGAAGATGCCAGAGAGTATAACATTATCGGATGCGTAGAACCTCAGAAAGCCGGAAAAACAGACGGCTGGCATGATGCGGCATTCTTTAACATGTGCCGTCCTCTGGAACTGGTATTTTCCAATGGAATGGATAAGGGGGAACTGGTTGGGATTCCTACAGGTGATGTGACAAAAATGACCACCTTTGAGGAATTTTATGACGCTTATAAAAAGCAGATGGATTACTGCATTTCCCTTCTTGTAAATGCTGACAATGCCATTGATGTGGCTCACGCAGAAAGATGTCCGCTGCCGTTTTTGTCTTCCATGGTGGATGACTGCATAAAGAGAGGCCTTTCTGTGCAGGAAGGCGGCGCGGTATATAATTTTACCGGTCCTCAGGGATTTGGAATTGCCAATATGGCGGATTCTCTTTATGCGGTGCGTCAGCTTGTATACAGAGACAAAAAAGTTTCCATGGAGGAATATAAAGAAGCTCTTGTATGGAACTATGGCAAGGGCATTGACAGTCAGACGGCTGCGGATATGACCGCATCTATCCTGAAGGAAATGGAACATCAGGGCTGTACTATTGATGAAACTGCTGTGAAATCTGTACTGGAAACAGTGCTGGCCATGAAGCCGTCAGAAGATCAGAAAGCACGTTTTGAGGAAATTCATCATATGATCGATGAGGTTCCGAAGTTCGGAAATGATATCCCGGAGGTTGACTATTTCGCAAGAGATGTGGCTTATACCTATACAAGACCTCTCCAGAATTATAAGAATCCCAGAGGCGGTCAGTTCCAGGCAGGGCTTTACCCTGTTTCTGCAAATGTTCCTCTTGGTGGTCAGACAGGAGCGACGCCGGACGGACGCTACGCTCATACCCCGGTTGCAGACGGAGTATCGCCTTCGGCAGGAAAGGATGTAAACGGCCCTACTGCGGCTGCAAATTCCGTTGCCAGACTGGATCATTTTATTGTATCTAACGGAACTCTGTTTAATCAGAAATTCCATCCTTCTGCGCTGGCTGGAAGAGAGGGCCTTGAGAAATTTACCGCACTGATCCGTTCTTATTTTGATCAGAAGGGCATGCACATGCAGTTTAATGTGGTTGACAGAGATACGCTCCTGGACGCTCAGAAAAATCCTGAGAAATATAAACATCTGGTTGTCCGGGTTGCCGGCTACAGCGCACTGTTTACCACTCTGTCAAGATCTCTTCAGGATGATATTATCCGGAGAACAGAACAGGGATTCTGATCGTGGGAAGGTGTCCGGACGAAATATAACAGGAGCAGGACAATGGATCAGAATATGAGAGAGTATGAACGGAAAGGCATAATATGAGTTATTTAGATACCAGGGGCAGGATTTTTGATATTCAGAGATACTCTGTTCACGACGGGCCGGGAATCCGCACCATTGTTTTTCTCAAAGGCTGCGTCCTGCGGTGCCGCTGGTGCTGTAATCCGGAATCTCAGGAATACAGGATACAGACCATGAAGGTACTTGGAGAGGATAAGGTGATCGGGAAAGACACCACAGTGGCGGAAATGATCGCCGAGGTGGAAAAAGACAGGCCTTATTATTATCGCTCCGGGGGAGGAATGACTCTTTCCGGAGGAGAATGTCTCTGCCAGCCTGAGTTTGCCAGAGATCTTCTCAGGGCAGCGAAGGAGCGGGGCATTAATACGGCAATCGAAAGTATGGCGTGTGCGTCTTTTGAAAGCATTCAGGAGATACTGCCGTATCTGGATCTTTATCTGATGGATATCAAACATACAGATCCCGAAAAGCACAGGCAGTTTACGGGAAAACCCAATGAGCTGATGATGGAAAATGCCAGAAAGGTTGCCCTCTCAGGAAAAACAAGGCTGATCATACGGGTACCGGTGATCCCCGTCTTTAATGACACTGTGGAGGAAATCCGAGGAATTGCCGCTTTTGCAGATTCTCTTCCCGGAGTGAAAGAACTTCATCTTCTGCCTTATCACAGACTGGGGCAGGATAAATATGAAGGGTTGGGAAGAGCGTATCTAATGGATGGGATACTGCCTCCTGACGGAGAAAAAATGAAAACCCTGAAGCGGGCTGCAGAAAGTATCACTTCCCTGCATGTTCAGATCGGCGGATAAAAGATCGGCATTATAACGGATGATAACAGAAGAAATCAGGATCCGGAGATAAAAGAAAATATGCAATTGTATGTTTTTTCGGAAAATGACAAAAAATAGAAACACAACAAAAACAACAACATAATACCGATAAAAACAACAGGAATCAACAAGAATTCCTTGACAACTTTGGTTTTAAGGAGTAAAATCTCCTTAGAAATAAAATAAGACACCTAATTGCTTAAGGAGGAAAAAAGCATGGTAAACGAGTTTGAAATCAAAAAACAGATTTGTGACATCGGAAGACGTATCTACAACCGCAACATGGTAGCGGCAAACGACGGAAATATTTCCGTAAAACTGAATGACAATGAGTTCCTCTGCACACCGACTGGCGTATCCAAAGGATTTATGACACCGGAGTACATCTGTAAGGTAGATGCAGAGGGTAATGTGATCCAGGCTAACCCGGGATTCAAACCTTCTTCTGAGATCAAAATGCACATGAGAGTATATAAGAAGAGACCAGACGTTGGATCTGTTGTACATGCTCATCCTGTATATGCAACTTCTTTTGCAATCGCAGGTATTCCGCTGACACAGCCGATCATGCCTGAGGCAGTTATCGCTCTTGGATGTGTTCCGATCGCTGAGTACGGCACACCTTCCACAAACGAGATTCCGGACAGACTGGAAAAATATCTTCCATATTTTGATGCAGTTCTTCTTGAGAGCCACGGAGCACTTACATGGTCTACAGATCTGAACGCTGCATACATGAAAATGGAGTCTGTTGAATTCTACGCACAGCTTCTGTACCAGAGCAAACTTCTGGGCGGCCCGAAGGAATTCGATAAAGAGACAATCGAAAAACTTTATGAGATCAGAAGAAAAATGGGACTTCCAGGCAAACATCCGGCAGATCTCTGTCAGAACAAAGACGGCATCAACTGTCATAACTGCGGCGGCTGCATGGTTGCTCATTCTCAGGAGGCAGGAGCTCAGGAAGCAGATGCAGAACTGATCGCAAACATCACAAAACAGGTAATGGCACAGCTTGGAATGAAATAATTTTGACGGAATAAGTAAGGAGGACAATCTCATGCCAATCAGTGAGAATATGGTACAGGAAATTGTACAGGAAGTTATGGCAAAAATGCAGATTGCGGAAGCTCCGGCCGGAAAACATGGGATTTTCAAGGATATGAATGATGCGATCGAGGCTGCCAAGAAGGCGGAACTGATCGTAAAGAGAATGTCCATGGACCAGAGAGAAAAGATTATTACCTGCATTCGCAAAAAAATTAAAGAAAATGCAGAAGTATTGGCCCGCATGGGTGTAGAAGAAACCGGAATGGGAAATGTCGGAGACAAGATCCTGAAGCATCATCTTGTAGCTGATAAGACACCGGGTACAGAAGATATTACCACAACAGCATGGTCAGGAGACAGAGGGCTTACTCTGATCGAAATGGGACCGTTTGGTGTGATCGGAGCGATCACTCCGTGTACAAACCCAAGTGAGACAGTTCTGTGTAATACTATGGGTATGCTGGCAGGCGGAAATACAGTTGTATTCAACCCTCATCCGGCAGCAATCAAAACATCTATCTATGCAATCAATCTTTTAAATGAGGCTTCCCTGGAAAGCGGAGGACCGGATAATATTGCTGTAACAGTCGAGAAACCGACGCTGGAAACCAGCGATATTATGATGAAACATAAAGACATTCACCTGATCGCCGCAACAGGCGGCCCTGGTGTGGTAACAGCAGTTCTTTCCTCCGGAAAACGAGGAATCGGAGCAGGCGCAGGAAATCCTCCGGCACTTGTTGATGAAACTGCTGATATCCGCAAAGCAGCTCAGGATATTGTAAACGGATGTACCTTTGACAACAATCTTCCCTGTATTGCAGAGAAAGAAATTGTTGCAGTGTCTTCCATTGCAGATGAGCTGATGCATTATCTTATTACAGAAAATGACTGCTACCTGGCTTCCAAGGAAGAACAGGACAAGCTTACAGAGGTTGTTCTGGCAGGCGGCAAGCTGAATCGTAAATGTGTTGGTCGTGATGCGAGAACACTTCTGTCCATGATTGGAGTGGATGCGCCGGCAAATATCCGCTGCATCGTATTCGAAGGACCGAAGGAACACCCGCTGATCGCCGAAGAGCTTATGATGCCGATTCTCGGTATGGTAAGAGCAAGAGACTTTGACGATGCAGTAGAGCAGGCTGTATGGCTGGAGCACGGCAACCGCCACTCCGCACATATCCACTCCAAAAATGTTGACAATATCACAAAATATGCAAGAGCGATCGATACCGCAATCCTTGTAAAGAACGGCCCGTCCTATTCTGCGCTGGGATTCGGAGGAGAAGGCTTCTGTACCTTTACTATTGCCAGCCGTACAGGAGAGGGACTTACAAGCGCAAGCACTTTTACAAAGAGAAGACGCTGCGTAATGTCTGACAGCCTTTGCATTCGTTAATCAGGAGGAATAGAACAATGGATATGAACAATGTAAATATTGAGGAAATTGTAAAACAGGTTCTTTCCGGTATGACAGGAAAGGGAGCGGCTCCGGCAGCAGCTTCCGCACCGGCAGCTCCGGCAGCAAACGGCGGAATTCCGAAAACTGCAAGAGTTGCAATGATGACCGAGAAAAAACATTTTGAGCTTCAGGAGTATCCGATTCCGGAACTGGGAGATGACGATATCCTTGTTAAAGTTGAGGGATGCGGCGTATGCGGAACTGATGCTCATGAATATAAAAACGACCCGTTTGGCCTGATTCCGGTAGTTCTCGGACATGAGGGAACCGGCGAGATCGTTGCCATGGGTAAAAACGTAACCGTTGATACAGCAGGAAAAGCTGTGAAAGTAGGAGACAAGGTTGTTACCTGTATGATCTTCAAGGATGATCCGGAGATCACAATGTTTGACCTGAATAAGAAAAACGTGGGCGGAGCAGATGTATATGGACTTCTTCCGGATGATGATGTAAAATTCAATGGATGGTTTGCGGACTACATCTTAATCAGAGGCGGAAATTTCGGTTCTACTTTCTTTAATGTAAGTGATCTGGATCTGGATTCCCGTATTCTGATCGAGCCATGTGCAGTTCTTGTTCACGCAGTTGAGAGAGCAAAAACAACAGGAATCCTGAAGTTCAACAGCAGAGTTGTTGTTCAGGGCTGCGGACCGATCGGTCTGATCTGCATTGCCGTTCTCCGTACCATGGGTGTTGAAAACATCTGCGCAGTAGACGGAAATGAGCAGCGTCTTGAGTTTGCTAAGAGAATGGGCGCAAACACAACTGTAAACTTTATGAATTATCAGGGTGTGGAAGCTCTTGCAGCAGCAGTTGAAGAGGCTCAGGGCGGACATCTTGCAGATTTTGCATTCCAGTGCACAGGAAACCCGAAGGCACATGCAAACATTTATAAATTCATCCGCAACGGCGGCGGTCTCTGTGAGCTTGGCTTCTTTATCAACGGCGGAGACGCAGTGATCAATCCTCATTTTGATCTCTGCTCCAAAGAGATCAATCTGGTTGGCTCCTGGGTATACAACCTGAGAGATTATGCAACTACCTTTGATTTCCTCAAGAGAGCAAAGGCAATCGGACTTCCGATGTCTGAACTTATCACTCATAAGTTCCCGCTTGAGCAGATCAATGAGGCTCTTGAGACCAACCTTGCAATGACAGGTCTGAAGATCGCCATCGTTAATGAATAATCCGGAGAATAGAGGAGAAGCAAAATGGCAGAAGCTGTAGGAATTCTGGAAGTGTTTGGGCTGGCCACAGCCTTTGTAGCGGCAGATGCCGGATGTAAGGCAGCAAATGTCCGACTGGAGGTATTCGATAAGAATAAGCCTGCAAATGCAGACAGCCTGCCGGTACCGCTTCTGGTATGCATCAAATTCCGCGGAAGTGTGACGGATGTGACAGCAGCCGTTGAAACAGGAATGGAAGTAGCGAACCGGATGACTGGTGTGGTACAGCACTATATTATTCCGAACCCTGAAGAGGGAACGGAAAAAATGTTAAAGATCAGCGCGCTTGATAAAAGCTGACAGAACATAGTCCCCAAATATATAAACTTGATTCAGGAGGAGAAATAAAATGGCACAGGAAGCATTAGGAATGGTAGAAACAAGAGGACTTACCGCTGCGATCGAGGCAGCAGATGCAATGACAAAAGCGGCAGAGGTTGCTCTTGTGGGAACAGAAAAAATCGGTTCCGGTCTTGTAACTGTTATGGTTCGCGGTGATGTTGGAGCTGTTAAGGCAGCAGTAGAAAGCGGAAGCGCAGCAGCATCCAGACTTGGAGAGCTTGTAGCAACTCATGTAATTCCGAGACCTCATACAGACGTAGAAAAAATTCTGCCTACTGTTTAAATAACAGATACAAACATACAGGCGTAAAGGAGTTCGCTCGTGAATAAAGCATATGGTTTTATTGAAATCACAGGTGTCGTAGCGGCGATGGATGCGCTGGACATTATGTGTAAAACTGCAGACGTTGAGCTGGCGTCATGGGAACGTAAGCTGGGCGGACGCCTGGTAACTCTTATTGTACAGGGTGATGTATCGGCTGTCACCGAAGCTGTTGAAACAGCGGCAGCCAAGGCAATTAAGAAACCGGCAAGTTATGCAGTGATCGCGCGGCCACATGAGGAAATTGTCAAGCTTGTGGAACTCAGCGCAAGCCGATGGAAGAAACAGTCTGAAGAGCAGACAGAAGAAGAGGCTGAACAGCCGGAAAAATAATTCAGGAAACTTTCCTGATAATGGATCATTGATAAGGAGGAAAAATCATGACACAGGAAGCATTAGGAATGGTTGAAACCAGAGGACTTACAGCAGCTATCGAAGCAGCTGACCAGATGTGCAAGGCAGCAAACGTTGCGCTTGTAGGAACAGAGAAAATCGGTTCCGGACTTGTAACAGTTATGGTTCGCGGTGATGTAGGCGCTGTGAAATCAGCAGTAGAAAGCGGAAGCGCAGCAGCATCTAGACTTGGAGAGCTTGTAGCTACACATGTAATTCCAAGACCTCATACAGACGTTGAGAAGATTCTTCCGGTTCTTAAATAAATCAGAGTAAGCAGTTCAGTCATGTATCCAGACTTATTACAGGCCGGGTAAAAGGGTCAGAGACTTTTGTGCAGACAGGGGTTCCCTGATCCGGCTGTCTGGCTCATGGCTGAATTTTTATTCGGAAAGCAGGTGTATTCTTGGAAACAAAGAACATAGAGCTGATCACAAAAATGGTGATAGACGCCATTAATAAAAATGAGAGCAGAGGCCAGGGCTTCATGGTTCCCATTGGAGTTTCCGCAAGGCATATCCACCTGACACAGGAGCATGTAGAGGCTTTGTTCGGACCGGGATATCAGCTTACAAAGAAAAAAGAGCTGATGGGCGGACAGTTTGCATCAAATGAGACGGTTACTATCGTAGGTCTCAAGCTTCGTGCTATTGAGAACGTCAGGATTTTAGGACCTGTCCGCAAAGCATCACAGGTGGAAGTATCAGCCACAGATGCCATTAAACTGGGAATGAAGGTTCCGGTTCGCGAATCAGGAGATGTCAAGGGAAGTGCTCCCATTGCCATTGTGGGACCAAAGGGTGCTATTTATCTGAACGAGGGCTGTATTGTGGCTATGCGTCACATTCATATGTCACCGAAAGATGCTCAGGCAGCAGGTGTAAAGGACGGCGATATTGTTTCTGTAAAAGCAGACAACGAGCGCGGAACAATCTTTAATCAGGTAAAAATCCGTGTAGACGACAGCTTTACACTGGAAATGCATATTGATACGGATGAGGCCAATGCGGCGAAGATCGCCACAGGCAATACCGTTACAATTATAAAATAAGGTTCCTCCGAAAAGCAGGGGATGCAGCACAGGAAAAGATCCTTTGGGATATATGCGCCGCATCCCCATAGGAGGATTTAAGAAGAATATTTATGCGGAGGCTCACATGATTGTAGGAAAAGTAGTTGGAAGCGTGGTTTCCACCCGGAAAAGTGAGAAGCTGATCGGACAGAAATTTATGATTGTAGAGCCGGTGCATCATATGAAATCAGAACTCAGCCAGATTGTTGCGATCGACATGATCGGCGCGGGAATCGGAGAGTATGTATTGGTGGCACAAGGTAGCGCAGCACGAATCGGCTGCGGCGAAGAAACAGCACCTATTGATGCGGCGATAGTCGGAATCATTGATGACGGTGCGGGATTGGAGTAACGCCATGGAAATCAAAGAATTACAGAAAATAATGCAGGACAGCGGTGTGGCAGGCGCCGGCGGCGCCGGATTTCCGACTTATGCCAAGCTTACGGATAAGGCGGATACCATTCTCATGAACTGTGCAGAGTGCGAGCCGTTGCTTAAACTGCACAGACAGCTGCTGGAAAAGCATGCCTATGAGATCATGAAAACTTTCAATCTTGTAGCAGAGACAGTCGGCGCATCAGAAGCGATCATCGGCATTAAAAAATCTTATGTGCAGACAGTAAAAGCGCTTCAGCAGCATATTGAGGAATTCCCGAGAATCAGGATACATCTTCTTGAGGAAGTTTATCCTATGGGAGATGAAGTTGTTCTGATCTATGAAGCAACCGGACGCGTGGTAAGACCCGGGGGACTGCCTATTGAACAGGGAGTTATCGTTTTTAATGTTGAGACGATCTACAACGTATACCGCGCACTGGAAAAACAGATGCCTGTAACAGACAAATATGTATCTGTTGTGGCAGAAGTAAGCAGGCCTGTAACTGTCCGTGTTCCTATCGGATGTACGTTGGATGAGGTTGTGGAGCAGGCCGGTGAAATTACAACAAAGGACGCCGTATATTTTGTAGGCGGACCTATGATGGGGCGGATCGGCAGCGGTTCCGACCCGGTAACAAAGACAACGAATGCGATTCTGGTCCTTCCGAAGGATCATCTGATCGTTATGAAGAAGCAGAGAACTTCTTCCATAGATTTAAAACGTGCAGCGTCTATCTGCTGCCAGTGTAATACCTGTACAGATCTCTGCCCGAGAAACAATCTGGGACATCCTATTGATCCGGCGCGTTTCATGAGAGCGGCAGCAAACGGTGATTTCAGAGATCTGAATCCTTATCTGGATTCTCATTTCTGCAGTTCCTGCGGTGTCTGCGAGATGTATGCCTGCCCTCAGAGCCTGGCTCCCAGAACTCTGCTGGCGGATATGAAGGGCGGACTCAGAAAAGCAGGAATCAGACCTGCGCAGGGTGTACAGCCGGTACCGGTGCAGCAGTCCAGAGAATACCGCAAAGTTCCTGAGGAACGTCTGATGGCGCGGCTTGGACTGACAAAATATGATAAGGATGCACCGATGGATGAGACTCTGGTAGCTGTTCCGAAGGTTAAGATCCTTCTGAGTCAGCATATCGGCGCTCCGGCACAGGCAATTGTGAAAGCAGGCGATGAAGTAACAAGAGGTCAGATGATTGCAAAGCCTGCTGACGGATTAAGCGTCGGCATTCATGCAAGTATCTGCGGAAAAGTAACTGAAGTAACAGACCGCTACATCATAATTGCAGCAAAGTAGAAAGGACGTGCAGAACATGAGTAAAGCAATCGGAATGATTGAATTTAAAACCACTGCCACAGGTGTCACAGCAGCGGATGCCATGGTAAAGACCTCTGACGTAGAAATCGTTGAGGCACAGACCGTATGTCCGGGAAAATATATTGCAATTATCACCGGTGATTTAAGTGCGGTAAAAGCGGCTGTTGACGCGGCAGTTACCACTTACGAAGATAAATGTATTGACAGTTTTGTGCTTGGAAATCCTCATGAATCACTTTTTCCGGCTATGTACGGAACCACTGTGATCGAGGATATCAGCGCGCTTGGAATTCTGGAAACCTATGATGCGGTATCTATTATCGAAGCAGCTGACCAGGCTGCCAAAACAGCCATTGTAGATGTGATCGAGCTTCGTATTGCAAAGGGTATGTGCGGAAAATCTTATATGATGATTACCGGAGAGGTATCCGCAGTAGAAGCGTCCATTCAGAGAGCAAAAGAGCTTGTTGCCGAAAAAGGCATGTACCTTGACTCTTCTGTAATTGCTCATCCGGACAGACGCATGATTGATTCTATTTTATAAAAAGTTCTCAAAAAGGGGGCAAGGAAAATGCTGGCATTAGAAAGACGGAATCTGATCCTCGAGAAACTTCAGACAGAAAGACGGGTTGTAGTAAGCGAACTCAGCCAGCTCTATGAAGTCTCAGAAGAAACAATACGCCGGGATCTTGACAAGCTTGAAAAGGAAGGGCTTGCCACAAAAAGCTATGGCGGAGCCGTTATTAATGAAAATGTAAGTATTGACCTGCCCTTTAATATTCGCAAAAACCAGAATGTAGGCGGAAAGCAGAAAATGGCGGAGATTGTGGCAGAAATGGTGCAGGACGGGGATCACATTTTTCTGGATGCAAGCACCACCGCAGTTTTTATTGCAAAGGCATTAAAGGATAAAGAAAGACTTACAGTGATCACCAATTCCATGGAAATCCTGATAGAGCTTTCGGATGTATCCGGATGGAATATCATTTCCACAGGCGGTGTCATGAAAGAAGGATATCTTGCGTTTCTGGGATCCAGGACAGAGGAAGCTATCCGTTCCTATTATGTGGACAAGGTGTTTTTTTCCTGTAAGGCACTTGATCAGGAATGGGGAATCATGGAATCCCAGGAGTCTTTTGGCACAACGAAAAAAGCCATGATCGCTTCCGGACGCAAAAAAATTCTGGTAGTTGACAGTACCAAATTTGATCAGACTGCTTTTTCTGTGGCAGGAAAGCTGCGTGATTTAGACGTAGTGGTAACAGACAAAAGGCCGTCTGAAAAATGGCTTGCACGTTTTACCAATGCCGGAATTGAATGCCGGTATCCGAAGCAGCCATAAAAAAGGAGCATCAGACATGAATACTTTTGAGATGAAAACAGTGATCCATTTTGGGGAGAACGCACTGGAAAGACTGAAGGATATTCCTTATAAAAGAGTCCTGATCATTACAGATCCCTTTGTTGTTCAGAGCAAAATGATCGACCTGATAACAGAGCCGCTTACAAGAGGCGGAAAAGAATATGATATTTTCCACAATGTAGTACCGGATGCGCCTGTAGATAAAATTGCAGACGGCGTAAAGAAATTCCTGAGTTTCCAGCCGGAGGTTGTTGTGGCTGTAGGCGGAGGTTCCGCTATTGATTCCTCAAAAGCCATCCGTGAGTTTGCATTAAAGATCAACCACTATGCAGAAGTGGGGCTGATCGCAATTCCAACAACAAGCGGGACAGGATCAGAAGTAACTTCTTTTGCAGTTGTCAACGATACAGAGGCAAAAGTAAAATATCCGCTTGTTTCAGACAGCCTGACAGCAGACGAGGCGATTCTGGATGCAGAGCTGGTAAAAAGTGTTCCTCCGTCTATTACGGCAGACACGGGAATGGATGTATTTACACATGCGCTGGAATCCTATGTCAGCATAGATCATAATGAATTTTCTTCTGCTCTGGCAGAAAAATCCATTGAGATCTGCGGCGTATTTCTTCTCAGAGCCTATCTGGACGGCAGTGATATGCATGCCCGTCAGAAAATGCATGTGGCTTCCTGTCTTGCAGGCCTTTCCTTTAACACTGCAGGGCTGGGAATCACTCACAGTATGGCGCATCAGCTGGGAGCAATGTTCCATATTCCCCACGGAAGAGCCAATGCAATGCTGCTTCCTCATATTGTGGAATTTAATGCAAACATCAATAAGCACAGCAGAAGCCAGAAAGAATACCTTCCGGCAGTGAAGCGTTATGCAAATATTGCCCATATTCTGGGGCTGAGCAATTATAATAAAGTAATGAGTGTCCGTTCACTTGTAAACTGGATTCAGTTCATGCTGAAAGAAATGAACATCCCGCTTACCATTCAGGAAATCGGAACCATTACACCGGATGCTTACTTTGCGGCAATAGACAAGATGGCAGAGGCGGCTCTTGCAGATGCCTGCACACCTACCAACCCACGAGTGCCGACAAAAGAAGATATTATAAAAATTTATACAAAGCTGTGGTCCTTTTAAAAGGGAAGGCAGATATAATCTGAGACAGACTTTTCTGAAAAGGTAGACGATATGAAAAGATCGAAAAGAATCGAGGCTTTGGATCGCCGGGCAGTAAATAAAGACGGATTTATTGACGAATGGCCGGAAATGGGATTTGTGGCAATGCACAGTCCCTATGATCCGAAGCCTTCTGTAAAAATAGAAAATAATATAATTACAGAACTGGACGGAAAGAAGAGAGAAGACTTTGACTTCCTGGATCAGTTCATTGCGGATTACGCGATCCGCACAGACAGAGCAGAGGCGTCTATGGCGGTTCCCTCTCTGGAAATTGCCAGAAAGATCGTAGATATCAATGTTTCCCGTAAGGAGATACTGGAGATCGTATCCGGTATCACTCCTGCAAAGATGGCGGAAGTTATCAACTGCCTGAATGTGGTGGAAATGATGATGGGAATGCAGAAAATGCGCGCCAGAAAAATTCCGGGAAATCAGGCTCACATTACAAACCTGAAGGATGATCCGGTTCAGATCGCAGCAGACGCTGCAGAAGGCGCTCTGAGAGGGTTCAGTGAAGAAGAGACTACCATGGGTGTGGCACGTTATGCGCCGTTCAGCGCAATGGCTCTTCTGATCGGTTCCCAGGCAGGACGTCCGGGAGTACTGACTCAGTGTTCGGCTGAGGAAGCTACAGAACTGGAACTTGGGATCCGCGGGCTTACCACTTATGCGGAGACCCTTTCTGTTTATGGCACGGAAAAGGTATTTATTGACGGAGACGATACTCCGTATTCCAAGGCGTTTCTGAATTCAGCTTATGCATCCAGAGGACTGAAAGTCCGCTTTACTTCCGGCGCCGGAAGCGAAGTGCTGATGGGAAGCAGCGAGATGAAGTCCATGCTGTATCTGGAGTGCCGCTGCCTTTATGTGACAAAGGGAGCAGGAAGCCAGGGAATCCAGAATGGTTCTGTAAGCTGCATTGGTGTTGCTGCAGGCGTTCCGGCAGGAATCCGTGAGGTCATTGGCGAGAACCTTGTTGCAGCCCTTCTGGGACTGGAATGTGCATCCTCCAATGATCAGAGTTTTTCCAATTCTGACATGAGAAGAACAGCAAGAACCATGCTTCAGTTTATGCCGGGAACAGACTTTATTTTTTCCGGATATGCTGCAGAGCCAAATTATGACAATATGTTCGCAGGCTCCAATTTTGACGCCGAGGACTTTGACGATTATAACGTAATGCAGAGAGATATGCAGGTGGACGGAGGTCTTCGCCCTGTTACAGAGGAAGATGTGATCCGTGTGCGCCGCACTGCAGGCAAGGCGGTTCAGGCCGTGTTCAAATATCTTGGTTTAACTGAGATAACAGACGAGCAGGTGGAAGCAGTTACCTATGCTCATGGAAGCAGGGATACTCTGAAGCGTGACGCTGCGGCAGACCTGATGTCTGCGGATGAAATGATGAAGCGCGGCATTACAGGCGTTGATGTGGTAAAGGCTCTTGCTGAAAGCGGTTATACGGAACTTGCAGAAAATATTCTGAACATGCTGAAACAGAGAGTTATCGGAGATTATATGCATACGGCAGCTATTCTGGATGAACATTTCCAGGTAATGTCCGGTGTAAATACTCCGAATGATTATATGGGGCCGGGAACCGGATATCGTGTTTCCGGAAAACGCTGGGAGGAGATCAAGGCAATTCCTCACAGAATCAATGTAAACGAATTTTAGGAGGTGCGCTATGGAAGTAAATGAACAACTGATCCGTGCGATCACTCAGGCGGTTGTGGAGCAGCTTCATCAGAATGGCGCACAGCCGGAAAAAGAAGTTCAGACACCGGAAACATCCGGATCCGGAAGCCTTGCCGGAAGAACACGGATGCGTCCGAAACATTCTTATGACAATGCAGCCAGGGCGGCTCAGGGAACAGATCCCCGAGAGATTGTGATTGGTGTTGGGGCAGCCTTTCAGACAGAAATCCATAAGACTATGGGCGGAATTCCTCTTGATGAGGTTCTCCGTAACGTAAAAGCAGGAATTGAGGAAGAGGGAATGACCTCCCGTGTGGTAAAGGTTCTGGATACTTCGGACGTATGCTTTATGGCGCTTCAGGCTGCTAAGCTTTCCGGCTCCGGCATTGGCATCGGAATCCAGTCAAAGGGAACTACAGTCATTCATCAGAAGGATCTGTATCCTCTTTCCAATCTGGAGCTTTTTCCACAGGCGCCTCTTATGGATTTGGAAACCTACCGTAAGATCGGACAGAATGCCGCAAAGTATGTAAAGGGAGAAAAGGTTACGCCTGTTGAGTGTACCAACGACCCTATGGTACGTGCGAAATACCAGGTAAAGGCAGCGCTGATGCACATTGTGGAAACAGAGCAGCTGGATCCGGAAAAAGGAATGATCGAATGGGAGGGAATAAGATGAGCAGCTATCCGTTAGGACAGAATGAAGCAGATACCATTACCTCCAAAACAGGAAAAAAGCTTTCTGACATTACTCTGGACGAAGTAAAAAGAGGTAATGTACAGGCGGAGGATATTAAGATATCTCCGGAAATGCTGAAACGCCAGGGACAGGTGGCAAAGGAAGCGGACAATCCTCAGATGGAAGCAAATTTCCAGAGAGCTTCTGAGCTTGCCAACGTACCTGACGAGGTAATACTGAACATGTACAACAAACTGCGTCCGAACCGTTCTACTAAAACAGAGCTTGTACTTATGGCACAGGAGCTTCTGGAAAAATACAGTGCGCCGCACTGTGCAAAGCTGGTTCTGGAAGCAGCAGAGATTTATGAAAAAAGGGGAATTCTTCTTTGAAACTGATTGCGGGTGTTGATATAGGAAATTCCACAACTGAAGTATGCATTGGAAGTGTGGGAGAGGATGGAAGTTTCCATTTCCTCTCCGGGGCTTCCAGGATGACAACCGGAACAAAAGGGACACTGCCAAATGTTCACGGGATAAAGTCCGCGCTTCTTGAGGCTCTGGATAAAATCAGGCAGCCTTTAAGCGCCCTTGATCTTGTGCGTCTTAATGAGGCAGCCCCTGTGATCGGAGATACGGCAATGGAGACCATTACAGAAACCATTATTACCGAATCTTCCATGATCGGGCACAATCCTTCCACTCCGGCAGGAGCAGGTGAGGCATCCGGTTATCTTCTTCATCTGGAAAATATCTGGAAGGGGAAACCGGGAGTTCCCTATATTGTAGTGGCAGCAAATAAGTTCTCCTATGAGGAGGTTGCGGCAAGGCTGAACCAGCATATTCCGGAACTTGATATCCGGGGGCTGATCCTTCAGGCTGATGAGGCAGTCCTTGTGGAAAACCGTCTGAACAAGCAGATTCCTATTATTGATGAAGTCAGGCATATCAGCCGGGTTCCGGAAGATAAGCTGGCCGCTATTGAGGTAGCTCTGCCGGGAACCGGAATAAGGATGCTGAGCAATCCTTACGGCATTGCCACTCTCCTGGGACTGAATCCGGAGGAAACAAGAGCAGTCACTCCTATTGCAAAGAGCCTGATCGGAAAAAGGAGCGCGGTTGTGATCCGCACCCCAAACGGAAACATCAGAGAGAATGTTCTTCCTGCAGGTGAGATCCACTTCCACGGAAGCAGAGAATTAAGTGTAAATATTGATACAGGAGCAGATTCTATTATGGAAACGCTCCAAAAAGCAGGGCAGATCCGTGATATCAGCGGACAGCAGAATACCAACGTGGGAAATATGCTGGACCGTATCAAAAAAAGTATGACGGATGTTGCTTCAGACCGGGATCAGGAGGTAAGGATCACAGACATTCTTGCAGTAGATACTCTGGCCCCTGTTGAGATATCCGGCTCACTTGCCGGAGAAACCTGCATGGAAAAGGCAGTGGGAATCGCTGCCATGGTAAAGACAAAGCACCTTCCCATGCAGAAAATTGCAGAAAAACTGGAACAGGAACTTAAAGTGAAGGCTGTAGTTGCAGGCGTGGAAGCAGTTATGGCATCTCTTGGAGCGCTGACCACACCGGGAACAAGACTTCCCCTTGCGATTCTTGATATGGGGGGCGGGTCCACAGATGCGGCGGTGCTGGAAGAAAACGGCACAGTCCGGACGACCCATCAGGCAGGAGCGGGAGAGCTTGTTACCATGCTGATACAGACAGAACTAGGACTGGGAAGCCGCACTACGGCAGAGCAGATAAAAAAATATCCTATGGGAAAGGTGGAAAGCCTTTTTCATATGAGACTGGAAAATGGTTCCATGCAGTTTTTTGAGGAGTCTATAGACCCGGGATATTATGGACATGTGGTACTTCTGGCACCCGGCGAAATGCTGAAGGTGGAAGAAGATATTCCCATGGAAAAGATTCTTGAGGTCAGAAGAGAGGCAAAGCGGAAGGTATTTGTAAGAAATGCTGTTCGTGCGCTGAAAATCGTGGCTCCTGAACATGATTTACGAAAAATATCAAACGTGGTGCTGGTTGGCGGTTCCGCTGAGGACTTTGAGATTCCGGAAATGCTTACAGAAGCCCTTGCAGAATACCGGATCGTCTGCGGACGTGGAAATATCCGGGGAACAGAGGGTCCGAGAAACGCAGTGGCCACAGGTTTGTTAATGTCATATTTAAGCAGCTGACCGTACCGGTCAGACAGACGGCAGAGTTTCAGGAGGAAGCATGATCGTCAGAAAACCAACTGTTATTATATACACCAGAGATCCGGATGAAGATTTTTTAAGGGAGATCTGTGTGGGAATTGAAGAAGAGGGCGTTCTTTATGAGATACATTCCAGAGATGCCGACATGGATGAGCTTGCATTTGAAGCTGCAAAAGATTCTATGCTTGGTTCAGGAATTGGTATTGCAGAGCGCAGGATTGCCATGCAGATGGCAAAGCTTCCCAAAGGAAAAAATGTATTTGAGTTAAATGATCCACGTTTCTGGCAGTGCAGAAATCTTGGGGCAAACAGCGCGAGAGCGGTAAAAAAAATGCCGTTTAAGGCTATTTACGGGGAAAACAGGGAGATGTCGTTATGAACATTTATACAAAAAGCGGTGATAAGGGAACAACAGACCTTGTACGCACAAAAAATGTATCCAAGTCAGACGACCGTATTCAGCTTGTGGGAACGATTGATGAGCTGACAAGCCATCTGGGGCTGGTAAAGACAATGATGGAGGACGAAGACGCAATTGCTGTTCTGGAAAAGATTCAGCGCAGGCTGATCACAATTATGGCAGGTGTGGCAGATCCTTATAACAGAGATTATAAAATAGAAGATGCTCCGGTGGAAACGCTGGAACAGGAAATCGATCGTCTGGAGGGGTTGTTTCAGAGACCGAAGGAATTTATTCTTCCCGGAGCCAACAGATTATCGGCAGAGCTTGATATTGCCCGTACAGTGGCAAGAAGGGCAGAGCGTGCGCTGGCTGCGGTCAGTGTAAAGTTCGGAGCAGATAACGGAACAAAAAAATATATGAACCGCCTGGCAGATTATCTTTATGTCCTTGCCAGATATACCGATGCCATTCAGGCAGACAAGGTGGAAAGATCCGAAAACACACAGGTATCCGGTGATAAAAAGGAGAGACCCATGGCAGAAAATCAGGGAACTCAGCCAAGCGAAGCTGTAATCCAGGAAGTATTAAAAAGAATGGGAATCCAGGGCAGAATTACTCTGGACAGCGCCAAGCGTCTGATTGAAAAAATTGAAAAAGAAGCAGAACGCCGGGGCAAAAAAGCAGTGATCGCAGTCTGCGGACCGGAGGGAAATCCCATTGCAGTTCACGTAATGGACGGCGCTTTTCTGGTAAGCTTTGATGTGGCGACCAAGAAAGCATATACTTCTGTTGCGGTGAAAATGTCCACAAAGGAGCTGAGCGTTCTTGCTCAGCCGGGGGGAACCTTCTACGGTGTGGATAAAATGGACAATGGCAAGATCGTAATCTTTGGAGGCGGCGTACCGCTGAAGGTGGGCGATACCATCATCGGAGGCCTTGGCGTCAGCGGAGGAACCGGTGAGGAAGACCACAGTCTGGCAGAATACGGACTGTCAGTTCTCAATGAGGTTTTATAGGAAAAAGAGATGGATGGAAAAGGAGCGCTTTGGCGCTCCTTTGTATTTGCAGCAGAGTAATTTAAGATCTTTTATATTTTCCCGGAGTGATTCCCTTATATTTTTTAAAAGTACGGATAAAATAGCTGAGATCATTGAAACCGTTCCTGTAGGCAATTTCCGTAATAGAGTCATCGGTGGTTGAAAGCTCGTAGCAGGACTGTTCGATTCGCTGCCTGTTCAGATAATCCATAGGCGTCTGGTGTGTCATTTCCGAAAAGAATCTGCAGAAATATTTGGGTGACATGGACACAGAGGCAGAAAGCTCCTGAAGAGTCAGCGGCGATGCATAATTATGTTCAATAAATTCCAGTACCTGTTTCAGCTGGAGAATCCTCTTATAGTCTTTTCGTGCCTTTTGCACATTTTCCAAATAGTAATGTTTACCAAAAACGATACCGAAAAAGTGGTAAAATTGTCCAAGAACAGTAAGTTCATAACCAGGCTGATTCTGCCACATGGAGTCAAAAATACTGTTTACAGTTTCACAGATATCTTTTGATTCATCTGTAAAATGATGATATACCAGGATTTCCTGATGGATGATTTTCTGCATATAACCGGCACATACAGAGTTGTGCTTTAAAAATGCATTTCCGTCAAAAACAAGACACTGATAGACACAATCATCAGGCATTCCGCTGTGAAGGATTCCGCTGTGTACAAAAATGATATCTCCGGCTGTGGCTGTGAAACTTTTTTCGTCTAAAGTGACGGTAAGAGTTCCTTTGAGTATCCGCATCAGTTCATATTCTATATGCCAGTGGTAAGACATCACATAGCGGGGATGAGTGGAATCAATGTGATGAAATTCAAATGGGAACTCATAAGTCCCTCGTTTTCTGTTTTCATTCCGGTCAAGATCATGCAAGACGGTGAGCCTCCTTCCGACAGTTTATAGAAATTTTATACATAATTCTAAAAAGGTGAATATTATACTATTTTTTGCCATTATAACACAAGTAATTATAATATTGCAATTGTATAATAAGCATATAAACACGGGAGAAATTCTGTCTGATGTTTACATGGTACCGTTGTCCGGGATGTTTTGATATGAACATACAAAAATCCTGAGATATACAAAACTGAATTTTGCTGTCAAGGGCAAGTTACAGTGAAATTTGGTTTACTACCGTGAATGGAAGGAACAGCAGCAGATTTTTCCGGAACAAACGAACTTAAATATGGAGGTAATAAACATTATGGCTAAAAGCAGATTAATCGGAAGCTATCCTGTAATCGGAATCAGACCTACAATTGATGGCCGCAGAGGCGCTCTTGACGTAAGAGGATCTCTGGAAGAGCAGACAATGAACATGGCTAAGTCTGCAGCAAAATTACTGGAAGAGAATTTAAGATATTCCAACGGAGAGCCGGTTAAGGTTGTTATTGCAGATACAACAATCGGACGTGTTGGAGAGACTGCTGCATGTGCGGATAAATTCAGAAGAGAGGGTGTTGATATCACTCTGACTGTTACACCATGCTGGTGCTACGGATCTGAGACCATGGATATGGATCCTCAGACAATCAAGGCTGTATGGGGCTTCAACGCTACAGAAAGACCTGGTGCAGTTTACCTTGCATCCGTTCTGGCTACACATGCACAGAAAGGACTTCCGGCATTCGGTATCTACGGACATGAGGTTCAGGACGCTGACGACACAACAATTCCGGAAGATGTAAAAGAAAAAATCTTAAGATTCGGCCGTGCAGCAGTTGCAGCAGCTTCCATGAGAGGAAAATCCTGGCTGCAGATCGGTTCCATCTGCATGGGTATCGGCGGATCCATCGTTGACTCCGACTTTATTGAGTCTTATCTTGGAATGCGCGTAGAATCTGTTGACGAGGTAGAGATCATCCGTCGTATGACAGAGGGCATCTATGATCATGATGAATTTGAGAGAGCTCTTGCATGGGCAAAGAAAACATGCACCATCGGATTTGACAAGAACCCGGAAGAGCTTCAGATGTCCGAAGAGAAGAAAGAAGAGCAGTTTGAGTTTGTTGTTAAGATGGCAGTTATCATCAAAGAGCTGATGAACGGCTGTGATAATCTTGATCCGAAATTCTCAGAGGAAGCAATCGGCCACAATGCTATTGCAGCAGGTTTCCAGGGACAGAGACAGTGGACAGACTTCTATCCGAACGGCGACTTTGCAGAGGCAGTTCTGAATACTTCCTTTGACTGGGAAGGAGCAAGAGAGCCGTACATCCTTGCTACAGAGAACGACGTTCTCAACGGTCTTGGAATGCTGTTTATGAAACTTCTTACCAACCGTGCACAGATGTTCGCAGATGTTCGTACATACTGGAGCCCGGATGCAGTTAAGAGAGTAACAGGATATGATATTGAAGGTGTTGCAAAAGAGAATGGCGGTATCATTCATCTGATCAACTCCGGTGCATGCTGCCTTGATGCTAACGGCGGTGCTAAAGACGAAAACGGCAATGCTGTTATGAAAGAATGGTGGAATGTAACAGAAGAAGATCAGAAGGCAATTATGGATGCCACTACATGGAATGCAGCAGACAACGGATACTTCCGTGGAGGCGGATTCTCCTCCAGATTTGAAACAAAGGATCAGATGCCTGCAACTATGATCCGTCTGAACCTTGTAAAAGGACTTGGACCGGTTCTTCAGATCGCAGAGGGCTGGACTGTAGCTCTTCCGGAGGAAGTATCTGATACTCTCTGGAAACGTACAGACTACACATGGCCATGCACATGGTTTACTCCAAGATGCGACGGAAAAGAAGGCGCATTCAAGGATGCTTACAATGTAATGAATAACTGGGGCGCTAACCATGGTGCAATCTCCTATGGACATATCGGCGCAGACCTTATCACAATGGCTTCTATGCTGAGAATCCCGGTTTGCATGCACAACGTTCCGGAAGAAAAGATCTTCCGTCCGGCTGCATGGAATGCATTTGGAATGGACAAAGAGGGCGCAGACTTCCGCGCTTGCAAGAACTACGGACCTCTTTACAAATAAGACTTATATCGGCAGTTAAATGCCAGATGAAAAATCCTCCGGAGAGCTCCGGAGGATTTTTTTGTCAGGAAAGCAATAAAATGTGCAGAACATCCATTATTACCTGGAGTAAAATCTGCGGTACTTCTGTCCATTTTTCTGTCAGTGTGGTAAAATCAGGGAAGCATGAGAAATTTTGGATAAGTGAAGGGGAATGAAAATGTTACATGAAAAAATAAGAATCTGTTATGAAGATTATGAAGCCTGGATGACTACTTATTTCTGGGAAGAGTCTAAAGAACTGTATCCGGGACAGGTTCGCCCGGTGATTCTGATCTGTCCGGGAGGAGCCTACAGAATGACCTCAGACAGGGAAGCGGAAGCCATTGCCATTCGTTTTATGAGCATGGGATACCATACAGCGGTTCTCAGATACAGTGTGGCTCCGGCTGTTTATCCAACAGCTCTCTGCCAGCTTGCAAAGGCAGTAAATATTCTGAGAAAAAGAAGCGGGGAATGGCTGATCGACCAGGACAAGATACTTGTAATGGGATTTTCCGCAGGAGGACATCTGGCGGCGTCACTCGGAACCCTCTGGAATAATGGAGAGCTTGCAGAACTTCTGGGGCTGGAGGCAGAGGATATCTGTCCAAATGGCCTGATCCTCAGCTATCCGGTGATCACCTCAGGGAAAGAGGGGCATGAGGAAAGCTTCCGAAACCTGCTGGGAGACAGGTATGAGGAACTGAGGGATCAAATGTCGCTGGAAAATCAGGTAAGCAGAGACACACCGGAAACCTTTATCTGGCATACCATGGAGGATACGACAGTTCTTCCGTATAATTCCATATGTTTTGTTCAGGCTCTGGCAAAATATGGGATACCGGCAGAATATCATCTGTTTCCGGAGGGGTATCATGGAATCGGACTTGGAAACGAGCTGACAGCAAATGAAGACGGAAGAGGAATTGTCCGTGGCTGTGAAGAATGGAGTTCGCTTTGTGAAAAATGGCTGAACCGCAGATTTCCCTGGTGGAATCCGGGGGTATGATTTTTTGAGGTTTTCTTTCCGAGAACCAGGTCAGAAAGAATCCCAGATCAGAAAGAATGATTTTGGGTTAAGTAAAAATCATTGGCAGGGCAGTGGCATGTTGATAATATATTTTTGTCAGCAGCTGTGCTCCGGGCATGTTGATGTGAATGAATCGGACGGTAGTTTTTGTCGTTATTTATCAGAAAAATGAGAACGAAAAGGGATTATCAAACCACAAAAACTGTGCTATGATTGTTTATAGTAACAGAAGAATCCATGAGTCTGCAGGGAAACAGCACAAAGGCATGTGATTCGGGGAAATGCATAAGGCAAGGGGAAAAGAAAGATGAAGAAAAAAACAGGAATCTGGTTTGCGGCGATATTGTGTATGATTATTTCAGTGACAGTTTCAGCAGACGTCCAGAACAAACAAACCCAACCGGATTATAAGACAGATTACTATATGATTGTGGAATCAAAAGCCGGAGGCATTGATATCTATGCAAACCCGGATCTGGAAGCTGCGAAGCTGAGCGAGGAAATGATTCCCAATGGCACAGCTCTGCATATTGAGGGTGAGGTGGAAGACGAGACTCATAAACGTACCTGGGGATATGTACAGTATCACGGAATGAATGGTTTTGTACCGCTGGATGACTGCCGCCCGGCAGCATCCCGACAGGAGGCTATTGATTCAGAACTGTATCTGGCAGGAAGAGATAATGTAAACTATCAGGCGGACTATGATATTACTGTATCGGAAGAGGATGATATGAAACTATATCAGGGTCCGGGCGAAAAATACGGGACAGTTCCGGGAGTCCGTGATATCAAAAGCGGCGAAACATTACATATTACTCAGGATGCCCATATGAATGACGGAAGCTATTGGGGTGTGACCACCATAGACGGAAAACAGGGATGGGTCAATCTGGATGAAGTGAACAATCCTGACCAACAGGAAGGTACTGAATCAGGAGAAATGTCAGATAGCACAGAAAATGGAAAGACTCCTGGAAAGACAGACAGCGCCTTGTCAGCAGAAGATGCGGAAACTTCTGATACAGCTGTTTCTGTAAGTACAGAGAAACCGGAAACACCTTCTGAAGCAGTTTCAGAAACCGCCGGAGAACCGGGAACAGCATTTGCATCAGAGACAGAAGAAACCGGAAAACCGGAAACACCTTCTGAAGCAGTTCCAAAAACCGCCGGAGAACCGGGAACAACACCTTCTGCAATATCAGAGACAGAAGAGAAGCCGGAAATATCAGTTGCGGCTCCTTCCATAACTCCGGATGCAACAGAGAGTTCTGAAGCGGCTTCCGCGCCGAAAGCTGTACCGGAAAAGGCTTCCGGGACAGACGATACCGCTTCCGGGAAAAAGGAAGCCGAGGGTACCCCTGCAGTTTCCGAAAAGCCTGAATCTGCGAAAGTAACCGGGGCAGACAATAAAAAAACCGAAAAAAGCAAAGAGAAAGAAGAGCCTTCGGTCAAAAAAACGGAAAACAGTGCAGGAGAAAATGCGCAGGAAACATCGGCTAAGACTGTAGAAACGTCTTCCGGAATTCCCACACCGTTTCTCTGGATTGCAGCCATAGCAGTAGGCGCAGCTGCCGGAGTTCTGATCTATCATTTTAAAAAGCGATAAAAAATAAAAGTACAGGAACCTTGAAGTGATATGTTCCCCTTTACTAGATATAAGGCAGAAGGGGATATCAGGAGAAAGGAACCTGTACTTTTTATATAATCAGGAAAATTTGATTTTCACTTTATAGGAAATCCCGAATTTATGGGATTTTCTTATGTTTTACTGGATTTTGCAGAATGATTACGGAATCAGTCGTTGATCACAACGCCTTTCTGAAGCATAACATTTGCATACAGAGCTTTTTCACTTGTGGAAATAATGCAGTAAGCAGTTTTTGCCTCATCATAAAAAGCAAAACGCTCGATATTTCCCACAACAGCATCTCCTCTGTCATCGTATTTACGGATGATTTCTTTGTATGTATCCCAGATCGGAGTTTCTACAGTATCTCCCGGCATAACTTCCATAAGATTTACAGGATGCTCCACATAAGTATCCAGTGGGAAAACTTTCAGGATAGCTTCCAGAATTTCCGGTACGCCGTGTCCGTCGCAGCGGATTGTAATGGCATTTTTTCCCATGGATTCTACAGGAAAGTTTCCGTCAGCAATAACGAGACGGTCACTGTGTCCCATTTCGCATAATACTTTTAATAATTCTGGTGATAAGATTTCAGGAATTCCTTTTAACATAATAATACCTCCGTTTATTAAGAATAAAATTTTTCTAATATAAAATTTACCTGTATCTTCCGTTGTTTACAATAGAATATTTTCCTGTAAAAGATGAATATTTTACTGTTGACAGAAACGTTTCGGCGATGTATGATAAGTTCAAACAGAAACGTTTCGGTTTTGAAAGCTGAAACACATAAATACTGAAAAACTGCAGGTTATACATTATATTTTACCATAAGGAGGAAATGATCATGCCACTTGTTACATCAAAGGAAATGCTGTCAAAGGCTCAGAAGGAAGGATACGCAGTAGGCGCTTTTAATGCGGAAAATATGGAGATGGTAAAAGCGATCATAGAAGCAGCCGAAGAACTGAAGGCTCCGGTTATGATTCAGACTACACCATCTACAGTAAAATATGGAACAGTTGAGACCTATGCAGCTCTTGTTGCGGCGGAAGCAAAAAAAGCCAGTGTGCCGGTATGCCTTCACCTGGATCATGGCAGCAGCTTCGAGCTTGCAATGCAGGCAATCCACGCAGGCTATACCTCTGTGATGATCGACGGCTCCAAGTTTGATTTTGAGGAAAACATAGCTTTGACAAAAAAAGTTGCAGACGTAGCCCGCGCCCTTGATATTCCCTGCGAGGCAGAGCTTGGCAAGGTCGGCGGCAAAGAAGATGACCTGGAAGCAGATGCTGATACAAATACAGATCCTCAGGAAGCAAAAGAATTTGCAGAGCGTACAGGCGTTACCTCTCTTGCAGTAGCTATCGGAACAGCCCATGGTTTCTATGCAGGCACACCGGTTCTTGATACTGAGCGCGTCAGCGAGATCCGTCAGATGGTAGAGGTTCCGCTTGTACTTCACGGAGCATCAGGATTAAGCGACGATCAGGTAAGAGAGTGTGTAAAACGCGGTATGTGTAAAGTAAACTTTGCTACAGAGCTACGTGACGCTTATTCCAAAGCAGTAAAAGAAACCTTTGCAGAAAATGAAAACACTATTGATCCGAAAGCTTACGGTAAAGCTGCGATCAAGGCAGTCAAGGAGCTTGTTATGTATCGCATGAAGGTCTGCGGATGTGACGGAAAAGCCTGAAACTGAAATACTGACAGGGGGATTCATATGGCAGCAACCATGAAAGATCTTGCAAAGCGAACAGGACTGGGCCTTGCAACCATTTCTTCCTATTTTAACGGAGGAAATGTCAGAGAAAAAAACAGAAAAAAAATCGAGGAAGCTATTGAAGAACTTCACTATGAGGTCAATGAGGTTGCCAGGAATCTTAAGACAAATGCAACAAAAACCATTGGAGTGGTAATTCCTGAGCTGAACAATACCTTTTGTGCTGAGATCATTACCGGTATAGAAGATATTTTAAGAAACCACGGTTACGCGACAATGATCTGTGACTGCCGTACAGACAAGAAGCTGGAGCAGGAGGCTGTGGAGTTTTTATGCCGGAAAAGAGTTGACGGCATCATCAATATGCCGGTAGATACCGAGGGCGGTCATCTGAAAACTTTTCAGAAAACAGGAAAGCCGATTGTTCTTATTGACCGTAAAATCAAGGGCGTTGTCTGTGACAGTGTTCTGGTAGACAATGAGCAGGCTGCTTCAGATGCCTTAAGGCTTCTGTATGAAAAAGGTCATCGGAATATCGGGATCATCGGCGGTCCGGAGGAAATCTCCACAGCGCAGGAACGAATGAAAGGCTATTGCAAAACCATGGAGGAACTGAATCTTCCTGTACGGCAGTCGCTGATCGTTCACGGTGATTACACCATTCAGGGCGGCGTTAAGGCAATGGAAACACTGGTGCAGGAAAATCCGGAAATGACAGCGGTTTTTATCACCAACTACGAGATGACTATGGGAGCTGTGATCGGGCTTAATGAGCTGGGAATCCGGATTCCGGAGGAAATCTCTCTGGTAGGCTTTGATAATCTTCCTTTTGCCAGAGCCTGTAATCCCAAGCTGACCATTGTTTCTCAGCCTACAGATAAAATAGCAGAGGCAGCGGCAGGGATTATGCTGGAACGTCTGGAACATGCAGGAAATGAATCCGGATGCCGCACAGAAAAGCTGGGAACTACCATTATTCATGGAAAATCCATTGCACAGCTTTAAGGATACAGAATCGTGGAAAAGCAGAACACGATAAATATAAGAGGAAAAAGACATGAACCACTCATATTTAATTGGAATTGATATTGGAACAAGCGCCTGTAAGGTTGCCCTTTTTGACCGGAGCGGCTGTGTTCTGGCAGCAGCCAACGGGGATTATCCGGTGTATTACCCAAAGGAGGGCTGGGCAGAGCAGAATCCGGAAGAATGGTGGAGCGCTGTCTGCGGGGCTGTCCGTCAGGTGATCGAAGAGGCGTCTGTTGCTCCGGAAGAGATTGCCGGCGTGGGTATTGACGGTCAGAGCTGGTCAGCCATTGCCATTGACCGGAACGGACATGTACTGACCAATACGCCGATCTGGATGGACACAAGAGCGCAGTCTGTCTGTGACCGTCTCAACGAGGAGATCGGCGCAGAGGCAATCTTTGAGGTGGCAGGAAACTCCCTTCAGCCATCTTATACTACAGCGAAGATCCTCTGGTATAAAGAAAACCTTCCGGAGGTGTATGCCAAAACTGACAAAATCCTTCAGTCCAACAGCTTTATTGCTTTTAAGCTTACAGGAGCGGTAAGCCAGGATCTCTCTCAGGGTTACGGACTTCACTGCTTTGATATGCGTACAGGTAAGTGGAATGAGGCTATGTGTGAAAAGCTGGGGATCCCTGTGGAATTTTTGCCGGAAATCGTTCCCTGTGACCATGTTGTGGGAACAGTAACAAAAAAAGCTGCGGAGGAATGCGGACTTGCAGAGGGAACTCCTGTTGTGGCAGGAGGTCTGGATGCAGCATGCGGAACTCTGGGGGCCGGTGTGATCAATCCCGGCGAGACTCAGGAGCAGGGCGGACAGGCAGGCGGTATGAGTATCTGTCTTGACGAGTATAAGGCAGATCCCCGTCTGATCCTTGGTTTCCATGTAGTTCCGGGCAAATGGCTTCTTCAGGGAGGCACTACCGGAGGCGGCGGTGTTATGCGCTGGTTTGAGCGGGAATTTGCGGACTATGAGCGGATGATGAAAAAGGAAACAGGAGTTTCTTCTTTGAATCAGCTTAATGAGATCGCAGAAAAAATAGCTGCCGGAAGCGATGGACTGGTATTTCTTCCGTACATGGCCGGCGAGCGGTCTCCCATCTGGAATCCTTATGCAAAGGGCGTATTCTACGGACTTGATTTCTCCAAAACAAAGGGACATATGGTCCGCGCCTGTATGGAAGGTGTGGCTCTTTCTCTCCGCCATAATCTGGAAGTGGCAGAAAGCGCAGGTGCCCGGGCAAACGTTCTCCGCGCTATGGGCGGATCTGCAAACTCACTTCTCTGGACCCAGATCAAGGCAGATATTACAGGCAAAAAGATCGTAGTTCCGGCTTCTGATACAGCCACTACTCTGGGAGCAGCCCTTCTGGCCGGAGTAGGAACAGGCTTCTATCAGGACTATGAGGAGGCAGTAAAGGAAACCGTCAGTGTAACAAGAACCCATGAGCCTGATCTCAGGGTGAAAGAGATTTACGACAAAACTTATGAAACCTATTTGGAATTGTACCGGTCTCTGGCCGGTATGATGACAAAACATGAATAAAAGGAGGAGTATTCTTATTATGAAAGCAGCAGTAGTTGTAGCAAATGAGGACGTGCAGTATCTGGAAATTCCGGAGCCGGAGGTAAAACCGGGGTATGTAAAGATCAAGGTTCGCTATTCCGGTATCTGCGGCTCTGATATTCCACGTGTCCTTCACAATGGCGTGCATTTTTATCCGATCGTTCTGGGACATGAGTTCTCCGGCGACGTGGTGGAAATCGGAGAGGGTGTTACAAAGGTAAAGGCAGGCGACCGTGTTTCAGGAGCTCCTCTTGTACCCTGCATGAAATGTGAGGACTGCCAGAAAGGCAATTATTCCCTTTGCAAGCATTACAGCTTTATCGGCTCCAGAGAGCAGGGAAGCAATGCAGATTATGTGGTGGTTCCGGAGCAGAACGCAGTTCCTTTTGACGCATCCGTTCCCTATGAGCAGGGCGCAATGTTCGAGCCTTCCACAGTAGCCCTTCACGGACTTCTGCAGAATGATTATCAGGGAGGCCAGTGCGTGGCGATCCTTGGCGGCGGAACCATCGGAATGTTTACCATGCAGTGGGCAAAGATCTTCGGTTCCAAAAAGGTTGTGGTTTTTGATATCAGTGATGAGCGTCTGGAGCTGGCAAAACGCCTTGGGGCAGACGAGGTGGTAAACACCACAAAAGAGGACTACATGAAAACAGCTATGGAGTTTACCGGAAACAAGGGATACGGTTATGTGTTTGAGACAGCAGGACAGGTTCCAACCATGCATATGGCCTTTGAGCTGGCTGCAAATAAGGCCCATGTATGCTTTATCGGTACTCCTCATGCAGACCTTTCCTTTACACCTGCCCAGTGGGAAAACATGAACCGTAAGGAGTTTAAACTGACAGGCTCCTGGATGTCCTACAGCGCTCCGTTCCCGGGAAAAGAATGGGAGCTTACCGCTCATTATTTTGCAACCGGACAGCTGAAATTTGATCCGGGCTTCATTTATAAGAAAATTCCAATGAGCCAGGCTCAGGAAGCCTTCCAGCTCTTTAAGACGCCGGGCCTTGTAAAAGGAAAGATTCTTTTATCAAACGAGGAAAACTAAAATGATACTGACAGTAACTTTAAATGCCGCTATTGACAAGCGGTATGTAGTAGAAAACTTTCAGGTAGGAGAAGTCAATCGTGTAAAGGAATGCAGTTATGTTCCTGGGGGAAAAGGCCTGAACGTTTCCAAGCCGGCCTCTATTTACGGGGCAGAGGTTGTGGCAACTGGATTTGTAGGCGGCCATGCGGGAAATTACATCGAGGATGCCCTGAAGCCCTTTGGCATTAAAAGTGAATTTTATCATGTGGATGCGGAAAGCCGTTCCTGCATTAATATCTGGGACGAGGTAAACCATGTGCAGACAGAATTTCTGGAGCCGGGCTTTACTCTTACGGAAAAGGATTTTGAAGGCTTTGAAGAAAAATTCTGCACTCTGGTTGCTGACGCAGAGGTTGTGGCAATGTCCGGAAGCGTTCCAAAAGGCTTAGACGGAACCGCATATCAGCGCCTTGTAAAAATTGTAAAGGACGCCGGAAAAAAGGTGATCCTCGATACCAGCGGAAAGCTTCTGGAAATGGGGATTCAGGCAGCTCCCACGCTGATCAAGCCCAATATTGACGAGATTCGGATGCTTACCGGAAAAAACTGCGATGATATCAATGATATTATTGAAGCGGCAAAGGTGATCCACAGAAACGGCGTGGAGATCGTAGCTGTTTCCCTTGGAGCAGACGGCTCCCTTGCAGTAAGTGACGAGGGAATCTTCCGGGCGGAAGTACCGAAAATCGATGCTGTCAATACAGTAGGCTGCGGCGATTCCATGATCGCAGGCTTCGCTATCGGACTGAAGGAGGGGCTGTCCCTTCCGGAAACCCTGAAAAAGGCAAGCGCCATTTCTGCGGCGGCAGCCATGCGGGAGGAAACAGGATTTTTCTGTATGGAGGATATGGAAAAAATTCTTCCTCAGATTAAGATTATGAAAGTATAAAGATTTTGTAGAGTTTTCAAAATACAACAGAATCAGAAAATCATAAAAAGGAGAAGAAAAAGATGGCAGAATTTATTAATCCGGCACTTGTGCCAAAAGTAACTCTTCCTTCCGGTGAGGAAGTTCCCTGTGTTGGAATGGGAACCTTTGGTTCTGACCGTGTATCAGCAGAGGATGTATCAGCAGCGGTTGCAGGGGCAGTGCGCAGCGGCTATCGTATGTTTGACTGCGCAGCCTGCTATGGCAATGAGCCACAGATCGGAAAGGTATTTAAGGACGCTTTTGATGAGGGCGTTGTAGAGCGAAAAGATCTTTTTATTATGACAAAGGTATGGAATGATATGCACAGAGATGTGGAGAAAGCCTGCAGAAAGAGTATTCAGGATCTTCAGTGCGATTATGTGGACCTGTACTTTATCCACTGGCCGTTCCCAAATTATCATGCACCGGGATGTGATGTAGATTCCAGAAATCCGGATTCCAGACCTTTCAGTGTGGATGAGTTTATGGATACTTACCGTCAGTGTGAGGAGCTTGTGGAAAAAGGGGTGATCCGTTACATCGGTATCTCAAACATGACGATTCCGAAGCTGGAGGCTGTTCTTCCGCTTATGAAGATCAAACCGGCAGCCTGTGAGCTGGAACTTCATGTATGCTTCCAGCAGCAGGAGCTTTATGATTATCTGGTAGCTCACAATATCCAGCCGGTAGGCTATATGCCTCTTGGCTCACCTAGAAGACCAGAGAGAGATATCTGTCCGGAGGATGTGGCTGATCTTCAGCTTCCGGAAATGAAAGCTATTGCAGAGGCACACGGAGTACATCCGGCTTTGATCGCTCTGAAATGGGCGCATCAGAGAGGAGAGATTTCCATCCCGTTCTCCGTACATAATTTTGCTTCCAATCTGAAATGCGTTACTGAGGATCCTCTTACAGAAGAGGAAATGAAAATCATTTCCACTCTGGAAAAAGGCAATCGCCTTGTAAAAGGTCAGGTATTCCTCTGGGAGGGCGCAAACGACTGGCATGATCTCTGGGATGAAGATGGTGTGATCGTAAAATAATATAAAAAACAGTAAAGAAAGAAGTAAAAAGGAACCCGTCGGCTCCTGCTCTTTTGGGCAGGAACCGGCGGGTTTTTTGGCGGAGAAAAGCAGGGGAGGGGAATGACATAAAGCAGCATACAATTCAAGTCATATATATCAAAAATAAAAACCACAAAACCTGCCACATATTGAAGAAATGTTGGATATTGATTAAATTATTACATATAGACAAAAAAAACATAAATTATCAAAAAGTATGGAAGAGTTTTAAAACGGGTTATAGAGATGGAAAATTTCTATAAAGGATGATTATTGGGAAAAGAAATAAATGCTCTATTTTTGACAGTTGAAAAAGCGAAAACATACTACAACTCATAGTTTATAAGAGAGAAGGCTAGTAGATATTTATAATTGTTTAAGTACTTTAATAAGGAGGATCTGATTTGACACAGGGATATATAGCTATCGGATATATGTGTAATCAGGCATGCAGCTTCTGCCCATGCTCTAAGGCAGAAAAAAGATACCCGATACCTGACTTAGAGATGCTAGAAAAAGTCGTGGAAAATATGATACAAACTTCCAGTATCGATTCTATTGTTGTATCCGGAGGAGAACCAACGATACATCCTGATTTTATAGATTTTATAAGATACTTATGTGAAAAAAAACTGAAAATCACTATTTTGACAAATTCAGAACGTTTTTCAGATAAAAAATTTACAGACAGATTCTTATCTGCTGTACGAACAGAACTGGTTGAACTGATTACGACTATCCATAGTCAATCAGAAGAAGAGCATGAAGCTGTTAATGGGTCTAAGGGGAGTTTTCAAAGAACCATTGATGGAATGTTGCAGATACAGTCTGGGGGAATACATACGACAGTCAAACATTGTATTACTAAGGCAAATTATAAAGATTTGTATCAATTTTACAAATTTATAGATAATGTCTTTCCGCAGGAAACAGATATTCAGCTGTGTAGTATCGATTATTGTGGGTTGTCCGAAGAAAACAAATATGACTATATGGTTATTTTTCCAGAGTTATATCCTTATTTTGAAGAAATGTTTGATGATTACATTAAAAAGTTGGATGTGGGAAATAAACGACATATGTATTGCATAAATATGCCGCTGTGTTCCCTCGATCCTTATTATTGGGATTTTGTTGCACCGAAAATAAAATCATATAGCAGTTATTCGGCACCCACACAGAAGGGTGAGTCGAATGTAGAGGATGGAAGAGATGATTTTATTGGAACATTGGGCGAAGGATGTAGGAAATGTAAAGCTGAGCCGTTATGTGCAGGAACATATCGCACTGCTTTTGAATATTTTGGGGATCGTATTATCTGTCCATACAAAAAGTAAGTGAAAGGAAGTTCAGTGCCATGGAGAATTATGTGAAACAACACTGTTTTGACAATGAAAATGTGTCTAGATATTATCTTTCGCCATATGTGTATATAGTTCAGACAGACGAAGGTCTTTATGTGGGGCGAGAGGATGATGAAAGAGAGTTTTGTTTTTATGAGGAAGTAGATGTCTATATACAATTATTTCATAAATTGTCAGAAGGGATGACTGAAGGCGAAATCTACAGGTATTTAGAAGAATATTTTTCAGAAAAATCTAACGAAATTTTAAGTTTATTGATTGGTGGAGGAATTGTAGAATGAAAGATTGTTCCTGTAGTTATATTTCGGGAGGAGCAATAGAAAGCACGGAATTTTGGCTGAATGATTTATGGAAATTTGAAGCAGGGGACAAGAATTTGCTTCTGGATCGTCAAGGACACATATTGCTGTTGAAAAAGAATCTTTGCAATACTATATGGAATCAGGAGATTTCCGAAGATTTGCTCCTGAAACTTTTACAGAGAAAATTTGCATATGAATCTGAAAATATAGATAAAAATGGGACGGAAAAAAACTCGGATATTAAACCGATGTTTTTTATGATAGATTTAACAAATAAATGCAATATGGAATGCCGCTATTGTTTAAGAAATGTGGAAGATGATTCTGACAAGGAGTCTATTACGAATGATATGATAGACTCTATTTGTGAATATCTGGCACAATACTGTAAACAAATAGGAGACAAACGTATTACTATTCAACCTTGGGGGGGAGAACCACTTTTGGAAACAGAGAAAATTTTTCTTCTCCAGGATGGTTTGAAAAAAAGGGGCATGAATCCTCAGATCACCATTGAAACAAATGCTCTGCTTCTTTCAAAGGGGTTGATGAAAGAACTATATCAAAGAGGAATTTCGATTGGAGTCAGTATAGATGGTTATCAGAAAATTCATGACTCACAGAGAGTAATACATTCAGGCTTTGGTACACATCAGGTGGTGGAACGCAGGATCAGAAGTATTCAGAAATTGTATGGAAATGATATTTCTACTATAACTACAGTTACTAGAAATTCTTTAGAAAATCTTGAGGATATTATAGAATATCTTGCAGTTGATTTGGGATTGATTCATATTAAACTAAATTTTGTCCATAGGAGTTGCTTTGCTATGAACGACGATTTGTGTTTGTACGCAGAGGAGATTGCAGATGCTACCATTCGTATTTTTCAGAAGATTTTGGAACTTCATAAGAGAGGAATAGAAGTCTACGAATATAATATTTGGTTGAAAAGTATGAATTTGCTTACAGGAAAAAAACTTGATGTTTGTAATTCTAATGGTTGTCATGGGGGAAAACGTATGATTGCTATTGATAAGCATGGTGATATTTTTCCCTGTGATGTGACAGATTTTCCAGAAGAACGGCTAGGCAATATTAAGACGGATAAGGATTTGATTGCATTACTTGAAAATTCAGTAGGAGAAAAAGCATATTTTAAAGAAAAAAAAGGAAACGAATGTGAGAAGTGTCCATGGCAGCATTATTGTCGCGGAGGATGTACCGTGCATATGAAATGTGCAACACAAGAACAGGATGTGGATATGATTGAGTGTACGATCAATCGGAACTTGTATCCGAAACTGATATCGTTGATTTTGCATGAACCGGAACGTATGAATCAGTTACTGGGATATGAGATCTTGAAAAAGGAGCCTTAGATGAGTAGGGAAATACAGCTGTATAAAAAATTTTCTGTAGGTATTGCAATGAATACAACATTGCAGGAATTTGCGGATTTATTAAATAAATATGCACCATATATTGATAATTTTTATGGATCACTTCCGTTAGGAGATAAATATCATGGAAGAACATTTATTGCTCAACAATTTCAGAATCAGGAAATGCAGGAGAAATTTTGGAAAATAGCAAGAATGATCAATGAGTCTGGAATTAATCTGGAAATCGTGTTTAATACAGATGGTCTGACAGAAGAAGATTTTAAAGAATGTAAATATCAATTAGAAAAAGAAGGTATTGTGGTTAATAAAATAGCAGTGCTCGACTGGTATTTTGATTCTGTTAAAAAGCTGTTTCCTTCTGTGAAAATTATAGACAGTGTAAATAACATGAAAAACACGCTGGAAGGTTTTCGGGAAATTCGGCATGATTATGATGAAATTGTAATAGGAAGACATTTTATTCGTAATGAGAATGTATTACGTGTTGTGCAAGATGAATTACATGCGAAAACCGTACTTCTACTGAATAATGGGTGTTCACATATATGTGGTGGATGCAGAACTCAGGAATACTGTAGGCAGTCATATGAAAAAGAAAGGGATAGATATTCTCCTGAATATGTATATGCATTGCAGAGTATTATGCCGTATGAGCTTCATGAAAATTTTTTTGATATAAGTCGGATCGATCTTTTTAAATTAAGTACCCGAAATGCGGATACAGAATTTATTCATAAATGTTTGGACAGTTATATTTATAATAATGCCCGGGAGTATGTGGAAAAAAGCTCACATCATTATCTCTTGTGGTCTCGATTGATTTGGCATATGCAATATTTTGACTCATTTAATTATGATAGGATTTATCAATTAAAAAGAGAAATCTGTAAGTGTTAAAGTGATAAAAACTTGATTATAAAATATCAGTTTTTATAAATTATTTTACTGGAGAGGAGGTGTATGGAAATGAGCAAGATTCAGATGTATTCTCAGAAACTTGGGAAAAATGTTATTGTTGAGACCAGTAAGAAAGCTAATACAGTTGCAATGGGATGGTCCAACAGTGGTTGGAGCAAGAGTGGTGGTTGGAAGAGACCACAGCTGTAAGGGATAATCCATGTGTTTTCAACCTGCAGGTTACATTCGGAAGAATGTAACCTGCTCTTTATAATAGTGAATAGGTGGTATGGATAATGGTTCTCGGTATTATGGTTTCAAAGCAATGTAACTTTCACTGTAGACATTGTATGGTAGATAGTTCTCATGAATATTCTTGGATAGAAGATGCTGTTTTGGAGAAATTTTTTGAAATGTTGGAATATGGCTGTCCGGATGAGGTATATATTCTTGGAGGAGAACCGTTTTTGCATATAAATGAGATAGAGAATATGGTGGCTCGTATCCAAAGATATTGTAGAAAGATTGTTATTTTTACTAATGGAAGCTTTTTAATGAACCAAAAACTTTCAGATAGAGTAAAGGCATTGCATGTAACAATACGCATAAGCGATGATAGATTTCATCGTGAGTTTTGGACAAATAAATTTAAGGAGAAATTGATATCTTCCGATTATTGGGTGGTATCGAAAGATGCTTCGGAAGATATGATTCCTGTAGGCAGAGCGTATGAAGAATTTAAACACTTAAAATATAATATGGGGTGTTCACTTCTAACGGGAAGATATGATAAAGAATTCTATCCAAATGCAGAACGGTATATGGTGATGATGGATGGTAGTGTTAATTTATACTGCGCTACGATTGAAGGATCATTGGCAAATGTATTTGAGGATAAAAAAATTACATATGATCTTTTGGTTGAGAGAGAAAAAATATTTCATAATTATTTGATGAAAGAAGTGATACACTGTCAGGAAGATACTTATATGGGAAAAATGTGTAATTTATGTTCTAAATATAAAATTACAGAGGATGCCATTTTTTTAAACGGAAAGAAGGTAGCTGATACACAGGATTACAGAAATTTTGAGGTATGAGAAAAGAATGAGTCGTAAACATAATCCGGCAGTATGAAATACAAGTGGGTGGAGTAAAAATGAATAAGATTACACAAGAAAATTTAACGGATTATAAATATTGTTTGCAAAATAACAGTAGAAATGAAGAGTTGTATAAAAATATAGTTCAAAAAGGGATACGACAGAGCCTTTTGGGAGAAAGGCTTGAATTTCCGCTTATGGAAACTTTTGAAATGAGAATGAAAGATTTATCAGTGGAAGATCAGAACGCAAGTGGACGCTGTTGGATTTATGCTGCCTGCCATATGATGAGACAAGTGTTTATAAAGCAGCATCAGGCAGTAGACTTTCTGTTTTCTCAGGAATACATTGCATTTTATGATTTACTGGAAAAGTCAAATTTCTTTCTGAATTTTATCATTGCTACAATACAAGTTCCTGACGATGATCGAGAACTTCGTGAAAAACTTAATCATCCAGTACAAGATGCCGGTCAATGGGATCTCTTTTGCAATATTATAAAAAAATATGGAATGCTGCCACAATACGCAATGAAAAAAAATGCACAGTCCCAAAATACAGGAGAAATGATATGGATTCTGTCAGATATGTTACGTTCGTTTGCATGCCAGCTACGTGGTACGTATGTAGAAACAAGGGATGTGAGTCATGTAATGCGTATTCGAGATACACAGATGGAATATGTATATCGTTTTCTAAGTATCTGTATGGGAATGCCACCGGATTATTTTGATTTAAGGATTTATCATGATAATGGTAGGTGCACCGAAGAAAAAAGAATAACACCTCAGGATTTCTATCGTAGGTATCTGCCAAGACGGTTAATAGAAGAAGCTATTCCAATTTCCTGTGTTGGAGTAAACATGGAACCAGATAAAACCTATGTAATCAAAAATTTAGGCAATGTGACAGAGGGGAGAAGGGTAAAATATTTAAATCTTGAACTGCAAAATATGAAGCAGGCGATGCTTACACAACTAAAAGCGGGGTATCCTGTATGGTTTGGCTGTGATTCTCGTATGGGAGTGGATAAAGAACAGGGAATTTTGGACCTAAATGTATACAAGCTGGACAAATTAGAATGGGAGTTTATGGATAAAGATAATAGACTGCGATATGGTATTTCCTGCCTGAATCATGCAATGGTTGTGGAGGGGGTCAGGATATCGAAGGACAATGAAATTCTCAGCTGGTTAGTGAAAAACTCTTATGGGAATCAGAAGGGGAATCAGGGATATTTGAATATGCAGGATCGGTGGCTTGATGAGTATGTTTATGAAGCTATTATTTTTCGTGAATATTTAAACGAAGAGATGATTGAAATATATGAACAGGCGGTTCCGGTGGAACTTCCGTCATGGCATCCTATGGGGATGTTGGCAGATTGAAATAAGGATGCGAGATAGAATGTATAAGGTATAGGAGGCAAAAATGAAATATCTTCCCAATCATAAAAAAATTATGTTGATTATTACGGAAAATTGCAATTTACGTTGCATATATTGTTATGAAAAGAATAAAAATGGAAAATCTATGACATTTGAAACAGCAAAAGAAATACTTGATCGCGCTTACGCTGATATGGATGGCTATGAAAGTATGGTAATTGAACTTCATGGAGGTGAGCCATTCCTTAATTTTACCTTAATCAAGAAAATAGATGAATACGTTATAGAAAATTATGGAAATATACCGGTATTGTTTCGAATGATAACAAATGGAACATTAGTACATGGAGAAGTTCAGCAATGGCTTAGTAGCAGGGCAGAACGTTATGAGTTGATGTTAAGCATTGATGGAAAACAGGATCAGCATGATCAGAACAGAAAACAGATTGGCGGAAAAGGCAGTTTTAGACAAATAGATTTGGACTTTTTCTTGAACACATGGAAACATTGTCCAGTAAGTATGACAATTAATGCGGGAACTTTGGATCACATGGCTGAAGGTACAATCTGGTTGCAGAAAAAAGGCTTTGATTGTTGTAATGCTTTTGAGTGGGCTGTGGACTGGAATTTGGAAGAAAGCGTACCTATATTGAGGAGAGAGCTTGATAAGCTAGTAGAATATTATTCTGAGCATTTAGAACAACCATTGTGTCTTCTGGTTAAATATCATTTGCAGGATTTTTATGATAAAATTGATGATTCCTATCGGTATTGTGTTGATATTGATGATCCTCTGGAATGTTATGATGCACAGGGAAAATATGCGCCCTGTCATGGATTTACTGTGTTTACTACAGGAAGTGAAGAAAAAGCAGCACAGTTTGAGAAATTTAAAATCAGTGATTTTAAATTTACAAAAGAAAATATGTGTTATGGTTGCCAGCTTATACATTTTTGTAGGGTTTGCTTTGCGGCGAATTTTATGCTTACCGGAAATATGCAGAAACAAAGTGCGGAAATCTGTTTGTTTAATCGAATGTGTATAAGAGCAGGAATTCGAATTCAGAGAAACCGAATCAAGAATCAAGGCAAGGTGGAAGAATATGAACAGAAAGCTTTGCAGGCGGCAGTGGATGTAGAGAAGTATCTAGATGTTTTGGAGGAAAAGTTAGACAGATGAATGTAGCAGTAATATCATGGGGACGGGAAGGAAAAGCAGTATATGATTTGCTAAGCAGAAATAAACAATATAAAGTTGTTTGTGTAGTAGAAGAGAATAGTGAAAAGTGGAACGATGAAGAATGTGCTCCTTGGATTGTATCTTCTGGACGTGCGGTATGTATGTTTGAAGAAGGAAAAATAGAATATTTTATTGTACCAAGTATGGCAGAAGCTCAAAACTATCGTGTGATCAAAATGCTTGAAGTCTATCACATTAATATAGACAACCTTCTTTATGCATCAGCAGAATCTTTGTGGAATACAACACTTTCCGATGAAGAGCGTATTTCAATGATTAATTCTTACAAATTGTGTAACGAACTGGATGCGATGGAGATTCATGTAGCAGAACACTGTAATTTGAATTGTAAAAATTGCTCAATGTTTTGTGGCCTTGTAAAAAAGGAAGCATATCCTGATTATAATGAGTTTGAAAAGGGAATTATTTTGTTAAAAAAATATTTTCAGCATGTGAAAATATTTCGTATTATCGGAGGGGAACCGTTGTTGAATAAGGATCTGGATAAATATATATATAAGATACGTGATATATACCCATATACGGATATACGACTTATTTCTAATGGCATCTTGGTTAAACAGATGAGTGACAAGCTGATTAAGGCAGTGAAGGAGTGTCATGTGACCTTTATTGTTACGCAGTATGCTGCGTTAAAAGGATCTATTGATGAAATAAAAATGTTTCTAGTGGAGAAAGGAATAACAAATATTGTAACAGAGGTAGTAACAGAATTTCAGAAAATTTACAATGCATCGGGCAGCTCAAATATTGATGAAAATTTTTATAGATGTCATTGGAAAGGCAGCTGTGCAACAATGTATGGCACACAAATTGCAACCTGTTTTGTTCCATTTGTAATACATTATCTTTCTGATCAGTTTAATCTTGGAATTCTGGAAACAGGGAAAATTGATTTAGAGGAGAACGGTCTTACTACTCAAGAGATACGTAGAAGGATGCATACACCGTTTGATCTTTGTCGCTATTGTGCTCCTAAGGGGGATTGGGTTACGTGGGAGAGAATAAAGAATAAAAAAGAAATGGCTCTGGTTGATTGGAGTATATAGATATGAGGCATATTAGAGAAAGCCTAGAAGAAAGTAAAACTAGAATTACAGAGTTGATTTTTACGATTAATCAGGAAATCACTCATTCATGGTCTGCCAAAGAAATTATGTATGTTGACGCATATTTTGCCTTTCTTCGACACCAGGCAGATATCCTGATTAAGCCAGAAAAGAAATCTGTGCTTTATCAGCAGGAACAGCAGATTAGAGAATATCTGTCGAAGCTTCTTGGATGTGATAAAAACACGGAATTTATTGTCATGATGAAGCAGATTCAAGCAGCAGTATTAGAACGTCTGCATGAACTGGAGCAATATAAAAGTCAGATTGTTAAAGAAAGTCATAGATATGTATACCATACATCAGCAGTAAAAGATTTGGTATGCTTATATGCATCGCAAAAAAAAGAAAACATGTATAATAATGAAGTGGTGGATGCGGTGTTTGGGACAACAGATTATGATCAGTTGGTTTTATATCTGGGACGGGCAGTTGCCGGTGGAATGCATGTTATCCAAAATGGTCGGATTTGTGTATATCCCAAGAATCCAACGGACAGACTTTGTGGAGAAGACGTAATTTTAAAAAAACCGGTATATTTATACAGGGTAGATATAGAGTATTTTGAACCAGTTATTGATTTCAGAGTACAGAATAATTGTGCAGAATTTTGCTTTGAGTATGAGTGGATAGCGAGGAGGCCATATGTTCCGTGTAAAGGAAAAAAGATAGAAAGTATTTCTTTGAAAGACTGGAGAAAGCATGAGATTTATTATAGTACAGGTTTAGAAGATGCAATCAATTTGAGCGAAGAATACAAAAAGAGTATGAGTATTTCAGAAGTAGAACAGACGATGAAAAGACTGATTTTTGAAAAGAAAATAGTACAAGACTGTATACCAATGGAAATTTGAGGAGATGCACAAATTATGAATGAATTGGAGCAGTATCAAAAAAGAAGGAAATATAGAAAACTATATCGTAAGAATCGGCGAATATACAGACATAAAAAAGTAGAGTTGCCTTTTTTAGAAGTATGGGCAGGAAAACAATGTACACTGCATTGTAGAGACTGTCTTCATATGATTCCTTATATAAAACAGGAAAAAGTGGATATTCAAGAGTTAATCCGTGATTGTAAACTCATATTTGAACTCTGTAATATTGAGTATTTTTCAATAGCAGGAGGAGAACCTTTTTGTAATAGGGAACTGTATCGGCTGTTGAATTATATTGCAGGAAATCCGTCTGTGAAGGACGGAAAGATTATTACCAATGGGACGGTGATGCCGGATGAAAGAACACAGGAGGCTTTAAAAAATTTAAATGGAAAGTTGGAGATTCGAGTAGATGTTTATCCAGGACAAGAAGATAAGGTAACATCTTTTTTAGATTTTTTAGAAGCTGAGAAGATTCGATGCCATATACAGAAATATAGAGCAGATAAGAAGTCAAATTGGAAGCATGTCAGCAGTACTGATCAATGGGAAATTCCCGAAAAAATGACAGAGTTGATTTATAAAGACTGTATTGTACGTCATTGTACTAGTTTATGCAATGGAGAATTGTCATCTTGTCCAAGAGGAATGATTTCGGCAGAAATTTATCATGTGGAGAAAAACCCTTATGAACATATCAAGATTTCAAAACTTAAAAATAATGCGGATTCTAGGGCGAGGATAGCTACGTGTATTAATGATTCTATTTATAAAGATTATTGTCGTTACTGTTTAGGACTAACGGAATCAAATCCTTATTTTGTGGTTCCAGGAGTACAAATCAAGAAAGAAAGATGAAAAATGAATTTAATAAAAAATCTGAAATATGGACAGATTTTTTTGGAAAATCTGTTTCAATATAGAAAAAAGAAAGTACCATTATCTTTTTTAGAGGTTTGGGTCGGACAGACTTGTACGCTTAAGTGCAGAGATTGCTGTCATTTAATTCCCTATGTGAAACCAAAACTTTTCAGTGTGGATGCGTTGATAGAAGACTGTAAAAAATTATTCGAACTGTGTGAAGTAGATTTCTTTTCTATATTGGGAGGAGAACCTTTTACCAATCCAGATTTATATAAGTTAATTGATTTTGTAGCGGAATCAGATAACATTATAGATGGAAAACTGATTACCAATGGTACAATCATGCCAGATAAAAAAATGATTTGTTCTTTAAAAAAACTTAATAATAAACTGGATGTGCGTATTGATGTTTACCCGGGTAGAGAAAACCGAGGAATTCAGTTTTATGATATATTGTCAAGAGAAGGAATACGCTGTACTCTTTTACGGCATAACGTTTTTGAAGAAATGCGATGGAAGAAATTAGGAGGACCAGAGCAAAAATTGATTCCTTGTGATACAGCGGTAGAAATTCATAAAGAATGTGCATTAAATGCATGTCATACATTGGCCAATGGGGAACTGACTGTATGTCCTAGAGGAATCACATCGGAAATGGTTTTTGGTATAGAGAAAAATTTATGGGAGCATATTGATGTAAAGTGCTTAAAAAATCCTGTTTGGGCGAAAGCAAAGATTGCAACGGCCGTTTCAAGAAAAATGTATAAAGACTATTGTCGTTATTGTATGGGGATTGCGGCAATGAATCCCTATTCTATTCAACCAGGGATTCAGATTGGCAGTCCAGAAGAAATTATTAGATAAAATAATGAAAATCTTGTTTATGAGGGGAGAAAAATGAAGAATAAAACAGAGATTTTTCCATTGGCCTTTGGAACAGGAAGATTACCAGAAATCGAGTTACATAAAAAGAAAATACCAGATCAGGATGTAATTGATCAGATGATTCAGTATGCTGTTGATAATGGCATTAATTATTTCGACACAGCGCCTTTATATTGTAATTCTCAATGTGAACAGGCGGTAGGAAGAGCACTTCATTCTTTTAGAGATTGCATATATTTGGGCGGAAAGCTTTCAGCAGATGATATCAAAACAGACCATTGCCGTGAGGCTCTTATGAAAACATTAAAAAATTTACAGACGGATTATTTGGATTATTATCTGTTTTGGGGAATTAATCAGTATTTTTTTGATGAAGTTATTGTAAAAAAGAAAGTTCTGGACCAAATGAGAATTTTTCAACAGGAAGGACTAATACATAAAATTGCATTTTCTTTTCATGGGGATGCAAATGGTTTAAGCTATATTATAGATGAAGCACAGAAAAGGGGAGTGAAATTTGATGCATGTTTAATGCAGTATAATCTTTTGGATAGAAGCAATGAAAAATCCATGGCTTATTCTCATAGTTTGGGTGTGAAAACTATGATTATGGGACCGGCAGCAGGAGGACGTCTGGCAATACCGTCGGATCTTTTTAAAAAAGTGCATAATACAAACGTCAGTTCTACATATGAATTAGCTTTACGTTTTGTGTTATCAAATCCTAATGCAGATATAGTTTTGTCGGGGATGAGCAATATGAACATGGTAAAAGAAAATATAAAAATTGCAAAATCTTCAGAAATTCTAAATTGGAAAAAAGTAAAGGAAGCGCTTGCTGAAATAGAATCATTTCGGGAGTTGTACTGCACAGGATGTAAATATTGTCAGCCCTGCCCAGCCGAGATACAGATTCAGGATATTTTTAAATGCTATACAATCTTCAGAGTATATGATTTGGCTAGCTATGCCAAAGGAGCATATGAACGATATAAGAAAGCAGGAGGAAAAACATTCCAGGACTGTTTGATGTGTGGACAGTGCGAAAAAAAATGTCCCCAGGGATTATCTATTAGAAAATGGCTTAAAAAAGTGGATGACATTATGAATGAAATTCAGGATAGTTTTTGTTTTTCAGAGCATGAACATGAGGAGATTTTTTAGATAAGATGTATCAGACGAAGTTTCTAGAGAGGGTTTTTAGCTTTAAAGGATGGAATATAACTGCAGATAGATTTAAAAAAATCCAGAAAAAATATTACTTAACACTTGATATGGATGTGCAATATGATGCGCAGGCTATAATAAATACATTGAGTTTTTCTAGGAGAAAAGATTTATTCATACAAAGTATGAATAGCCTCCAAGAGGAAAAGTTGTATGCTAGTGCTGTCCATGGGGAGGATCATATTCTCAGAGTGTGCATCCTTTGTTTTTTTCTAAGTGAAAAGCTTGGGATTAGTGACAAAGAATTTATAGATTTGTTAGAAATAGCTAAGTATCATGACATTGGAAGAATAAACGATAAAGCAGATAAGGGACATGGATTAAGGGGGGCGATACTTATAGAGCAGATGAATCTTCCTTATGGTAAGGAAAAATTAAAAAAATACCAAGCTGTTATAGCGTCTCACTCACTTAGAGATGAAGACTTTGAAGAAGAGTGGAAAAGGTGGGGAAATAAAATGAAGGAAATTAACTGGGGAAGGAATCTTCTTGAAATTTTAAAAGATGCTGATGCCTTAGACCGGTTTCGACTTAGAAATCAGTCTTTGCAACTGTCTTTTTTGCATAAAGATATTTCTCTTCGGGCAGTACAAGGTGCTTATGAGATATATCATCTTTTTCCAGGAAATATTTGATTTGGGGAGGAAAAATGTGTATCAGTTTCGATTCTATAATCCAGTAACAGTTTATTTTGGATTAGAAAAATTTGATGAATTACCAACCGTAGCTCGATACTATGGTGATAGAGCATTGGTCTTATATAGTGAAGCATTTAATAGACATACAGATTATGTGGATATGATTTTGCGTATGCTGAAAGAACGGGATATTTATACGCTTGCGATATCTGAGAGTATGCCTAATCCAAGAGGGGAGTTTGTTGACAGAATAAGTAGACTGTGTAGAAACGAAAGGATAGAGGTTCTTATAGGTATTGGAGGAGGAAGTGTATTGGACAGTGTAAAGGCAATCTCAGCATCGGTTTATACAAACGCAAGTTGTTGGGAATGGATTACTGGAAAAGAAGAATTAAAAATGGCACTCCCAGTAATTGCAGTTCCTACAACTGCTGCTACAGGTTCAGAAATGAATAGTGGTGGGCTGATTTCTTTTCCTGAAAGAAGAGAGAAGCTTAGTTTTGGACATCCGCTTCTGTTTCCAAAAGCTGCTTTTATTATACCTGAATTTACAGCATCTCAAAGCCGGGAATACACTGCAGCAGGATGTGCAGATGTTATGTTTCATATTATGGAAGGAAATTATTTTACCAGAGCCCCCAAAATGGAAACCCATTTAAAGGTTATGGAAGAATTAATGAAAAATTTGGTTAAGTATTCACGAATTGTTGTAGAGGATCTTCATAATTATGATGCAAGAGCAAATTTGTGTGTTATTGCTTCATGGGCATTAAATGGTTTTCTGGAAAATGGGACGGGGCGTATTGCTGTTTGTCATGCACTAGAGCATCAAATATCCGGCTATTATGATATTCCGCATGCCAAAGGAATGGCAGTTATAGTTCCCAAATGGCTTCGATATATTGCAGAGAGGGGCGGTGCAGAACAAGTCGCTGAATTTGGAAAGGCTGTGTTCGATGTGAAAAGTAAAAAGTCAAAATTACAGACAGCAATAGAGACAGTCGATAAGCTGGAGTATTTTTTATACGCAGAGTTAATGCTACCTTCTTCTTTTTTGGCCTACGGGATTACAGACAAGCATTTTAATGAAATGGTGCAGAATATCTGTCATGGTGGAAAACTAACAGGGATAATTAATTTAGATTCGCATGATTTGGTAAATATATTAAATAGTTGTCTTTAAACAGGAAATAATTTTTTACTATTTTTAATAGTATGTAGCTGTGTAAAATATTGTAATTTATACTTGGGGGCAAGAATTAAGATTTGTTTAACATTCTTTATTTTTTAAATTGTTAAGAAGTTTTTATGTAAAGAAAAAGATAAGATATAACTATGTATATCCAAAATTGTGATAGAGTTTGAATTATTGTAGAAAAGTATCGTGATGAAATAGATCGATATCTCAGATAACAAAATATTTACAAAACTGGAGGAAATCAGATGAAAAAGTATGTGAAACAGACAGTCGGCGTATGTATTGCAATGCTTATGGCAGTTTCGGCCGGGGAATACAGCGGAACGCTTGTCCAGGCAGCAGAAAATCAGGAAACCGTAGAAGAAACTGCTCCTGTATATGAAGCAGGCAATGTTGCGCAAAAAGAAGACGGAACTGTTTATTACTGGGAGTATGACGGTTCCAACTTTGAGGGCAGCGCTGCATTAGGATATTATAAGCCGATTGTCGGAGAAACAAATAAGCTTATGATGCAAAGCCCATCCGGAGAAAAAGTCATGATCGGTGATATGGAAGGCGGCGGTTCCCTGGTTCTTACGGACAGCAGCCTGATCTTTTATGAAAAACCTGTAGATCAGATCGGAGGATACGAAATCTGCAGCATTGATCAGAACAGTGGACAGACACAGACATATGGTCTGGGGCGGATTGAAGCATCAGATGGAAAGAAGATTATCTGTTCAGATACTGCAAATCATAGTATTGACAGTATTGATGCAGAAACAGGAGAGAGAATGAAGCTTGTTGACGGCAGCTTTCTTGCCAGTCATGACGGACTGATCTATTATCAGCCTGTAGAAGCTGATTCAGGGGCAGCTACAAAAGGAAAAGTATCTCTTGCTGTAGTGGACGCACAGGGAGGACAGCAGAAAACGCTGTGCACCACAGAACCGGATTTATATGCAGATGATTTTCAGGGAACAGCTTCAATTGTGTCCATGGTTTTTAAAGATGAATATATTTACTTTTCCTATGGTTCCTATGAAGGAACCGGGGCAGTATATGCAGGTGGAAAGATTATGAAGGTTAAAAAAGACGGAACGGAAGCAGAGATTGTTGCAGGAATGGACGGACTTCGGGCACCTGTTTTTTCCGTCAGTGAAGATGGAATGGTTGTGAGCCAGAGTATAGACGAAATGTATGATTATATTAACTCTATGGACAAGTATTTTACACGAAACGGAAGCATTTATTTTATGAATGAAAACGGAGAGCCAGTGGAACTGGTTACTCAGGCAGACTATGCATCTGTGGGAAGTGTGGCCTGCGGCCAGTTCAATGATAATGAGGCAGTTACTATCCAATTTGCTGAAAAAATCGGAAATAAGGTTTACATGCTTCTGGATCATGGTGTGATCGATCAGGCAAACAGTGTAGGTTGGAGAACCGGGTATGCCCGGGTAAACAGCGCAATGTTGAGCAAAGATCTGGATACAGGCACAGTAGAAACGGTATTCAGCTATTAAAATCAGATAAACCAGGTTGAGGCAAATTTATAATTTTATCAGAGAAAAAGTCACTGTTTCTGTAAATGGCAGTGGCTTTTCTTTTTTGGAGAGTACTGTGTTACAGACATGAAAAACAAAATTTTGCCATATTCCATATTCCCATAGTTTGTGGTAAGATAAATCATAAGTAAGTATTCTATATGTTCAGAACGGGAGAGTTTTTATAGTTTATGTATCGTATATTACTTGTAGATGATGAGATCCTTGTAAGGGATGCCATAAAGGAAAATATAGACTGGGAGGGAATCGGATGCCAGCTTGTGGGCGATTGCGAAAACGGCCAGCAGGCAGCGGAATTTGTAAAGGAACATCCGGTGGATATTGTGCTGACAGATATCCTGATGCCTTATATGGATGGAATGGAGCTGAGTCATTTTCTTCACGACAATTATCCTGATATTGTGATCGTGATATTCAGTGGATTCGGGGAATTTGAGTATGCAAAAAAGGCGATCCAGTATAATGTCAGTGAATATCTTTTAAAACCAGTGACAGCTATGGAGCTTACGGGTGTGATTAATAAAATGAAGGAAAAGGTAGATCAGAAGAGACAGGAAAAGCAGAAAATGGAAAAGCTTACAAAAGCTTCTGAGAGCTACCGCAAAAACGCTCAGGTCATACGTTCCAAAGCAATAGAGGCTCTGGTAAACTGTACCACAAATGTGGAGGAAAGCCTGGAACGTCTGAGAAATATGGGAATCGATCCTTCGGCAGTGAGATACAGGGTCGCCATGTTTGATATTGATATTTATTCCGATATGTATCAGCTTGATATGGAGAAACGCCAGGAAAGTGCGTTGATGGCTTTTGTACTTTATAACATCAGTGATGAGATCGTGAGAAGGGAACAGGCGGGCATTGTCTATCAGGAAGGCGGGAACAGGGTCTGTATTCTGTTTCAGGAAAAATGGAGCCGAGATTTTACTGCAAAGACAAAAGGAATATGCAGAGAGATCAAGGACAAAATGAAAGAAGTAATGGGGATAGACGTATCAATGGGAATCGGAGACTGGGTAAAGAATCCAGGAGAGCTGATTTTGTCCCACGATATGGCTGCTCAGGTGATGCAGTACCGGTATCTGCTGGGGGGGGATCTTCTGATTGATATGGCAGAGCAGAGGTCTGTAAAGGTGATTCCTCTTGACAGGCTTCTGGAGGAACTGACCGAAGCATTAAAAACAGGAAAAAAGGAACAGGTGGAAAGTGCATTTCAGGAGATGAAAGATTCTATCTGCCAGGCACTGGTGGAAAAAAGCCGTGCCTGTATGTACCTGCAGCAGATTGTAAGAACCATTGATCGGGTATGTGAGGATGTGTCAGTGGATATGAAGAGAATCCTCAGTGGAAGGGATGAGCTTCTCCACAGTATTACGAAACAGAAATCTTTTGACAGTGCCTGCAGGATTGTGGAAGATTATATTATGAAAATCTTTAAACTGCTTTCCGATATGAACAGCTCTACCGGACAGAGGCAGGCAAGGCTGGCCATGAATTATATCCAGAAAAATTATATGGATCCGGATCTCAGCCTGAACGATATCTGTTCTTATCTGAATATCAGCACCAGTTACTTCAGTACAATATTTAAAGAAATGACCGGGGAGACTTTCACAGAGGTTCTGATCAGGACACGAATGGAAAAGGCAAAGGAACTTCTGGAAAACACTACTATGAAAAATTATGAGATTGCAGAAAAAGTAGGATTTTCTGATCCTCACTATTTTGGCATTTCCTTTAAAAAGATGACAGGAGTCACACCTACAGAATATGCCAGGGAGCGGAGAAGATGAAAAAAATCCAGCCGGGCGACCTTATGATTAAAAAATTTAAAAGTATTCAGAGCGTTATTTTTGCAGTGCTGTCAGTTCTTCTTCTGGGGGCAGTGATTATTATAACTGTAATTTCTTTAAGCTATACCAGGCAGTCTGTATTTGAAAATTCATCTTTGTATACACAGACCATTATCCAGCAGATGAATCAGAATATCGATTCTTATATTGATTATATGGAAAATACCTCTTATCTGGTTTCCAGTAATGAAGACGTACAGAAATATCTTTTTGGGGATACTGCAGATCCTGAGGCAAGAGACCGTATTCTCAGTCAGTTTGAGACAATTCTGGACAGCCGGAGTGATATTCTGAACCTGGGAATTATTGCAGAAAACGGAAGAATGCTGATCAACAATGGGCAGCATCTTACAAATCAGGACCTGGATATTCATTCCCAGGAATGGTATACCAATGCGCTGGAAGGCAGGGAGAGCGTTTATCTTACTTCCTCTCATGTTCAGCACATTATCAGCGGAGAACGTCCCTGGGTGATCACGCTGAGCCGGGGAATCCGTAACAAAGAAATGGGAACAGGACAGGAAAAAGAAGGGGTATTCTTTATCGATCTGAATTACAGCGCTATCAGCGAGCTGTGTGATCAGAGTATGGTAGGAAATCAGGGATATGCTTTTATTGTGGATGCAGATGGAAATATTGTGTATCATCCGCAGCAGCAGCAGCTTTACAATGAGCTTCAGACAGAGAATATTGACCTTGTCATGAACGCAGGATCTGATATTGTAACCTGGGGGGATGGGATCAACAAAAAAATGTATTCCATTTCCAGATCGGAAAAAACAGGATGGACGGTAGTAGACTGTGTAAGAGTGGAAGAGCTTTTGCGAAGAAGCAATGAGGCTCAGAGTATTTATGTGCTGGTGGCAATGGGGCTGATGGCAGTAGCTTTATTTTTTTCCCGTTTTGTGGCAAAAAGTATTACGCTTCCTATTCAGCGGCTGTGTGATTCCATGGAACGGGTTCAGGAAGGAGATTTCAGTGTTTCCGATATTGTAGTGGATTCTGAAAATGAAATCGGCAGCCTCACAAAATCTTTTAATGTTATGACTCAGAGGATACATGAGCTTATGGCACAGAATATCCGGGAACAGGAAGCAAAGAGAAAGAGCGAGCTGAAGGCTCTTCAGTCCCAGATCAATCCTCATTTTCTGTATAATACGCTGGATTCCATTATCTGGATGGCAGAAGGTAAAAAAAACGAAGAGGTTGTACTGATGACAGCTTCTCTTGCCCGCCTTTTAAGACAGAGTATCAGTAATGAGGATGAACTGGTATCCATAGGCCAGGAAATTGAGTATGCCCGAGGCTATCTGACTATCCAGAAAATGCGTTATAAGGACAAACTGGAGTTCCGGATTGAAGTAGAACCTTCTATATTAAATATACGCCTGATCAAACTGGTATTACAGCCTGTCATTGAAAATGCCATTTATCATGGCCTGAAATATAAAGAGAGCAGGGGACTTCTTCTGGTAAAAGGATTTATGAAAAACGGAAATGCGGTACTTCAGGTAATTGACGACGGCGTGGGCATGGATCAGGAAACCCTGGATCATATTTACGAAAGACATAAGGTGGATTATCACTCCAACGGTGTTGGGATATATAATGTCCAGAAAAGACTTCAGCTTTATTATGGGAACGAGTATGGAATTGTTTATGAAAGTAAACCAGGTGAAGGAACTACTGCCACAATTACAATACCGGGACAACAGGAGGGGCTGTGATGAAAAAGTATGGAAAATGGATTGCTGTGGCATTGCTTCTCAGTCTGGTATTTGCTGCGGTAGCGGTAAATTATCATAAAAACGGAGCAGAAAGACAGAATCGTCTTTCCTTGATTTACATTCCAAAAGTGGTGGACAGCAGAAATGATTTCTGGACGTCTCTGATCCAGGGCGTTCAGATGTCGGCGCAGGAGGCAAATGTGGATATTGAAATCATGGCTCCGGAGGAAGAGAATGATGTGGAGGGACAGAACCGGATACTGAAACAGGCAATTCTTAAAAATCCTGATGCCATTCTTATTTCTCCCTCCAGTTTTACAGAATCCAACAGTCTTCTTCAGGAGGCAAGAGATCAGGGGATACGGATCACATTTATTGACTCTTATACAGAAGAAAGTATTCAGGAGATCACAGTTGCCACAGACAATGTGGAGGCAGGAAAAAAACTTGGGGAATTTGCGGCTTCTCTGCTGAAACCGGAGGATCAGATCGCCATTGTTGCCCATGTAAAAGGCGTTTCTACTGCTGTGGAAAGAGAAAAAGGATTCCGGGAAGGCCTTGGAAAATTTGAAAAAAACATTGTAGATGTGGTGTACTGTGATTCCAGGTATGACAAATCCTATGAGCTTACTATGGAACTGATCAGACAGTATCCCGGTCTTAAAATGATCGCCGGGATGAATGAATATTCTTCAGTGGGAGCTGCCAGAGCAGTGAAGGCGGCCGGAGCGGAAAATAAGATTCAGGTGGTAGGTGTGGACAGTTCCCAGGAAGCAGTCCAGTTGATGGAACATGGGATCTTTCAGGGAATTGTTGTACAGAAGGCTTTTAAAATGGGGTATCTGGGAGTACAGGAGACAGTTCGGCTGCTCAGAGGGGAAACCTATGAGGCGGAGATCAATTCCGGCTGTCAGCTGGTGACGCCGGAAAATATGTACACAAGTGAAATTGAAAAACTGCTTTTTCCGTTTAATACACTAAAAACAACAAAAACAGACGGCAATCCACAGTGAAATTTGGGGATACCAGTCAAGAAAAAAGGTAAAATATTTACATTACCGTAAATATTTTACCTTTTTTTGTAAGATATTCTATTACAATTATCAGGTTTTCACGTTATTATAAGTTAAGAAAACACAGAGAGTGTGAAAAACAGTAGGAGGGTGAAGAAATTGGAAAAGCTGAAACAAAATCCAATCATAAAAAAGCTCGGCCTGAACAGGATTCTGCTTGTTGGGATCCTGATTCTTATGTTCGTAGTCTTCAAAGTGGTTCTTGGAGATAAGTTTCCGGTAGGAGACAGTATCAGATCCACATTGAACTATGTTTATTTCCTGGGCTTTTTGTCACTGGGCGTTACTTTTGTAATCGCTACAGGAGGAATTGATTTCTCCATCGGACCGGTTATGTTCTGCTGTGCACTGGTTTCCGGTTACTGCATGACAAGCTATGGTGTTCCATGTGCAGCAGCTATGGTATTATGTGTACTGATCGGTCTTTGCTTTGGTACCTTTAACGGATGGCTGGTATCTTACATGTCTGTACCGCCGTTTATCGTATCTATGGCATCTATGAATATTGCCAAAGGTCTTGCTTCTGTATTTACAAAAACACAGTCTGTAAGCTGGCCTATGGGCAGCGATCCGGAAAACGGATGGTTCAGAAACATTGTTTCCTATAACGATTTTCCTGTAGGTATTGTGATCTTCCTGGCAGTAGCAGTGATCTGCGGAATTATCCTTTTCCGTACAAAACCGGGACGTTATATTCTCTGCCTTGGTTCTAACAGTGAGGCGGTTCGCCTTTCCGGTGTAAACACCAGAAAATGGCGTATGCTTTCATACATGATCTGCGGAACTCTGGTAGGTATTGCCGCACTGTTCTTTGTAGCTACATATACAACTGTTCAGCCAGGTTACGGCGATCAGTACAACAACGAGGCGATTGCAGGCTGCGTAATGGGTGGTACATCCATGGTTGGCGGACTTGCTTCCATCGGCGGTACTGTGATCGGTGTGTTCATCATTTCTCTTCTTCAGCAGGGAATCATGGCATTTGGTCTTGGTAAAGGACAGCAGATGATCATCACCGGTATTATTGTAATCGTTGCAGTTTACGCTGACGTTTCTGCAAGACGCAGAAAGAACTGATCGGAAGGGAGGATGTAACAATGGGTGAAGTTATTTTAACTATGAAGGACATTGATAAGTCCTTTCCTGGAGTTCATGCTCTGGATCACGTTAATTTTGAAGTGAAACGCGGCGAAGTACATGCGCTTATGGGAGAAAACGGTGCCGGAAAGTCCACACTTATGAAGGTTCTTACCGGTATTTATCAGAAAGATTCAGGATCCATTGTCTATAAAGGCAAGGAAACAGAATTTCACAACACAAAGGAAGCTCAGGATGCCGGTGTGGTAATCGTGCACCAGGAGCTGAACATGGTAGGCGACCTGACAGTTGCCCAGAACATTTTTATCGGCCGTGAGCCAAAAAAAGGTTTCCGCATCGATGACAAAAAAATGATCGAGGATTCCAAAAAACTGTTCCAGGATCTGAATATTGATATTGATCCAAAAGAAAAAATGCATAATCTGACAGTTGGTAAACAGCAGATGTGTGAGATCGCAAAAGCGATTTCCCACAAAGCAGAGGTTATCATCTTTGACGAGCCTTCAGCAGCCCTTACTGAAAAAGAGATTGCGGATCTGTTTGTCATCATTCGTGACCTTCGTGAAAAAGGTCTGGGTATTGTCTATATTTCTCACCGTATGGATGAGATCAAGGTTATTACAGACCGTGTTACTGTTATGCGTGACGGCGGTTATGTTGGAACTCTTATCACCAAAGACAGTACAAAAGAAGATATCATCAACATGATGGTGGGACGTGTTATTTATGAGGATCCGAAGCAGCACAGTATGGTTGCGCCGGATGCGCCTGTTGTACTTAAAGTAGAACATCTGAATGCAGGTAAGATGGTTCAGGATGTAAGCTTTGAGCTTCGCAAAGGCGAAATCCTTGGTTTCTCCGGACTGATGGGCGCAGGTCGTACCGAGACAGCAAGAGCACTGTTTGGTGCAGATCCGAAACAGAGTGGAAAGATTTCTATCATGGGCAAAGATGGACAGCTTCGTGAAGTTACCATCAACAGTCCGCAGGATGCTGTTAAATATGGTATCGGTTATCTGTCAGAGGACAGAAGAAGATATGGATGTGTTGTACAGAAGTCCTGTATTGAGAACACAACTCTGGCAACAATGGAACAGTTTACAAAGGGCTTCCTGATTGACTCAGCGAAAGAAAAAGAAGTAACTGAGAAATATATCAAAGAGCTTGCAACCAAGACTCCTACCGCAGACCAGCTTGTTGTAAACCTTTCCGGTGGTAACCAGCAGAAGGTGGTTATTGCAAAATGGCTTACAAGAGACAGTGAAATCCTGATCTTTGACGAGCCTACAAGAGGTATTGATGTTGGTGCCAAGAATGAAATTTATAAACTGATGAACAGACTGGCAGCAGAAGGTAAATCAATCATCATGATCTCTTCTGAAATGACAGAAGTTCTCCGAATGAGTGACCGTATCATTATCATGTGTGAGGGTAAAGTAACAGGTAATATTGATATTTCTGAAGCTACCCAGGAAAACATCATGGATAAGGCTACACGTAGTATTGATTAAGGAGGACAGTCATGACTAAGAAGAAAAAAAGTATATTAAGTGATCAGAGATTTATCGTTTTAATTGTTGTTATTGCTCTGACAGCTGTATTCTCCATTATGAGTAAAGAGTTCAGACAGTACAACACATTGCTGAGTTTGCTGGATTTTTCATACTATGATCTTCTGATGGCAATCGGTGTTACTTTCCCTCTTATTACCGGAGGCGTAGACCTTTCCATCGGAACAGGTATGGTATGTTATGCACTGATCGGCGGAACTCTGATAAGAAGCCATGGCGTACCTGTTGTTGTTGCTATGCTGGTTTGTGTGCTTCTTGGAGTTCTGATCGGAACACTGAACGGTGTTCTTATCGGCGTAATGAATCTGCCGCCGTTTCTTGCAACTCTTTGTACCTGTATGATTACCCGCGGTGCCGGATCTCTCTGTACCGCTACACCGTGGCCGGGTCTTACACAGGAAGGCGGATGGTTCCATTCTATCTTTAAACTTACAATCGGTACAGGAAGAAGCGCTGACCGTTATCCGATCGGTTTCCTGTGGATGGTTATTCTGGTTCTTCTGATGGAATTTGTTCTGAACCATACAAAGTTCGGACGTTACACCATCGCTATCGGTTCCAATAAAGAAGCAGCAGCTCTTTCCGGAATCAATGTTAAATTCTACCATGTTATGGTATATGTTGTCTGCGGTCTGTTTACAGGTCTTGCAGCAATCGCATACGCAGCAGTAACTCCTACCGTACAGCCAGGTACTGGCGCCGGTCTTGAGATGGATGCCATTGGTGGCGTATTTGTCGGTGGTGTGGCAGCTACAGGTGGTTATGGATCTGTACTTGGAACCTTTGTTGGTATCTTTGTCATCATGCTTCTGAAAACTGGTCTTCCGTATGTGGGACTGCAGGCAAACTGGCAGCAGATCATCACAGGTCTTGTACTGATCGTTGCGGTACTGATCGATATCATCAAAGAAAAGAAAGCAGCAGCATTATAAAGAATACAGTTTTCAATTTTAATCACGTATGTGAACCGTCAGGTGAAAACGCCTGACGGATCATCATAAAAACTAAAAACTATATAATTTTTAAGGAGGATGTAGAACAATGAAAATTAAAAAACTCATCGCATTAGGCCTTTGTGCAGCAATGGTATCCGGTATGACAGTTGCTCCGGTATTTGCAGCAGAAGAAGCAACAGAAGAAACTGCTGAAACAGAAGAAACTGCTGAAACAGAAGAGGCAGCTGCTGAGGAAGAAGCAACAACAGAAGACGCTGCTGATCCGGCAGCTCAGTTTGAGGGACTGAAAGCAAACGAAGCATATGAATTCCCGATGATGGTTAAATCTTTCCAGTCTACATACTGGCAGGCAGCAGTTGAAGGTATGCAGAAAGCAGCTGATGAGCTGGGCGTTACTTTCACAGCACAGGGACCGAACAGTGAGTCCGATATCGCAGACCAGGTTAACATGATCAATACAGCTATCGCAGCAAAACCAGTTGGTATGGGTCTTGCAGCCTGCGATACATCTTCTGTAACAGATGCTCTTAAGAAATGCGCAGCAGACGGAATCCCGGTTGTAACATTTGATACAGGTGTTGCAGATGCTCCGGAAGGATCTGTAGTAGCAGAGGTTGTTACAGACAACACTCAGGCTGGTGCAGTAGCAGCTGAGAACATGTATGGCGCAATCAAAGACGTTATTGCAAACGCTGAAGGCCAGGTTATCATCGGTGAGGTTAACCAGGATGCTACAGCTCAGAACATTCAGATGCGTGGCGCTGGATTCATCAACAAGATGATCGAGCTTATCCAGGCTGATGGAAAAACTGTTGCAGTTGCTGGTAACGAGTTCTATGTAAACGCAGCAGAAGGTGCAGATGCTAAAGAAGCAGATGCAGACGTTGTTATCCAGGTTGCAGTACCGGCTCAGACAACTGTAGAGCTTTGCTCCACAGAGGCTCAGGCTATCCTTTCCAAAGAAAACTGCATCGCTATCTTCGGTTCCAACCAGGTTGCAGCTGAGGGTGTTCTTGCAGCTAACGCTAACCTGAACGTTCTTGGTTCTGACGCAGCAGCAGGCGATGTTATCGGTGTTGGTTTCGACGCTGGTTCTATCATCAAAGCAGCTGTACAGGATGGCACATTCCTTGGTGCTGTTACACAGTCTCCTCTTATGATGGGATACTATGCAATCTACGCTCTGACAGCAGCAGCAAACGGAGATGAGGTTTCTGATGTTCCGACAGCTGGTTACTGGTATGATGCAACAAACATGGAAGACGAAGAAATCGCTCCGAACCTTTATGACTAATTTCTAGTCTCTGAGTTTTACACAATATTCACTATATCCCCAGAGGATTCTCTGGGGATATTTTAAATTAACACATATCTGTCAGGAAAGCTGACAAACAAAGGGAACTGTCCACAGATTACCGGAAACAGAGTGGACAGTGACAAATAAGGACACTTTTTCAGACAAACCAGGTTCTTCCGATTTGAAGTATTTTCATGTAATATGATGTTATCAAATATGGAAGAACTAAAAAACACAGCAGACAATAAAAAATTCTTCTGTGTATATCTTACATATTTAGGAGGTTTTAATCATGGCAACATATTATCTGGCAGTAGACATTGGTGCATCCAGCGGACGTCACATTCTGGGACATATGGAAAATGGAAAAATGATCCTGGAAGAAGTATACCGTTTTGAAAATGGTATGGTAAAAAAAGGCGATGAGCTTTGCTGGGAATTTGACCGTCTGTTTAAAGAGGTGATCAACGGCCTGAAAAAATGTAAAGAAATCGGTAAGATTCCGGTAAGCATGGGCGTTGATACCTGGGGTGTTGACTTTGTTCTTCTGGACAAAGACGGCAATGTTCTCGGAAACACAGTGGGATATCGTGACAGCCGTACAGAGGGTATGGATCAGGAAGTGTACAAAGTGATCTCCCAGGAAGAGCTGTATGAGAGAACCGGTATCCAGAAAGCAATTTACAATACCATCTATCAGCTTATGTCAGTAAAAACAAAACATCCGGAGTATCTGGAGCAGGCAGAAACCCTTCTTCATGTACCGGATTACTTCCATTATCTTCTCACAGGAGTAAAATCCTGCGAATATACAGAGGCTACTACCAGCCAGCTGGTAAGCCCTGTTACAAAGGACTGGGATTTTGAACTGATCGACAAGCTGGGATATCCGAGAAAGATTTTCCAGAAGCTGATCATGCCGGGAACAAGCATCGGACATTTTTCTGAAGCAGTGAAGAACGAGGTTGGTTTTGACCTGGAAGTAGTTGCACCTGCAACTCACGACACTGGTTCTGCTGTGCTTGCAGTACCTGCAAATGACGATGACTTTATTTATATCAGTTCCGGAACATGGTCACTGATGGGGCTTGAGAGAGAGACCGCAGACTGCTCCAAAGAGAGCTGTGCTCTGAATCTGACAAACGAAGGCGGATATGCAGGACGTTTCCGCTATCTGAAAAATATCATGGGCCTGTGGATGATCCAGTCTGTACGTCATGAGATCAATGATAAATACGGTTTTGCTGAAATCTGTGCTATGGCAGAAGAAGCAAAGGATTTCCCGTCCAGAGTAGACGCAAATGACGAGTGCTTCCTGGCACCGGCAAATATGACAGAGGAAGTGAAGGATTACTGCCGCAGAACCGGACAGAAGGTTCCGGAGACTCTCGGTGAGATCGCTACTGTGATCTATACCAGCCTTGCAGAATGTTATGCAAAAACAGCAAAAGAACTGGAAGAGATCACAGGAAGAACCTACAGCCGTATCCATGTTGTAGGCGGCGGTTCCAATGCAGGATATCTGAATGAACTGACAGCAAAAGCTACAGGCAAAGAGGTTCATGCAGGTCCGGGAGAGGCAACTGCAATCGGTAATATCACTGCCCAGATGTTAAAGGCAGAGGAATTCAAATCTATTGAAGAAGCAAGAACAGTAATTCACGAGTCCTTTAATATCAAAATTTATAACGCATAAACAGCTTTATAGTTTTATATGAAGAGGAGAGTTCATTATGTTAGTTAATACGAAAGCAAAAGTCGGCGTATTTTCAATCGCACTGGGAGCTTACCTTCCACAGTTCCCGTCACTGGTACCGGAGTTTGAGGCACAGTATGCTGCATTCAAAAAAACAATTCCGGATACGGTAGAGATCATTGACGGAGGAATGGTGACAACCAAGGAACAGGCAATGGAGGCAGGGGACAGATTCCGCGCTGCAGACGTTGATCTTGTATTCCTTCAGATGCTGACCTATGCTACATCTTATAATATGCTTCCGGCAATCCGCGATCTGGATGTTCCTGTAGTGCTGGTAAACGTCCAGAAGCTGAAAGCTCTGGATTATGAGCATACAGATATTGCTTCCTGGCTGGGAGAAGGCTATGCCTGCGGAGCTGTAGGCGAAGCTGTTGCAGACCTTGAGAGAGCAGGCAAAAGACATGCGGTGATCACAGGTGTGGTAGAAGGCGGAGATCCTGCTGTTCAGGCAGAGATTGAAGACTGGTGCAAGGCTGCTCAGGTCAGAAGAAGATTTCGTGAGACTAACATTGCGCAGATCGGCAGACCATATCCGGGAATGATGGATCTGTACATTGATGAAACAAACCTCTATAACAGAATGTTCCTTTATACCAAGCAGTTTGACTGGGAAAAGATGTGGGCGATTGCAGACGATATCACAGATGAAGACGCAATCCGTGCAAAAGCTCAGGACATTCTGGATACTTTTGAGATCGAAGGCGGCGGCACAATCGAAAAAGTATGGGATATGGCAAAATATGTGGTTGCCTTTGAGCAGTGGGTAAAAGACGAGCATCTTGGTATGATCGCTTCCCATTATGATGGCTTTGCTCAGGGCAAGGCCGGTGTTCTTGACAGTATGCTGATCCCGGCATTTTCCATGCTGATCAAGCAGGGAACTGCATGTGCGGTTGAGGGCGATATGAAGGTTGCCATGGCAATGAGCATTCTGAAAACAATTTCCGGAACCGGACAGCTTTCTGAGATGTATTCCATTGATTTTAATGATGATATCTGCATCATTGGTCATTCCGGAAGCGGCGATGCGGACATCTCTGACAAAAAACCGACCATGAAGATCGTGAAGGTGTTCCACGGCAAAACGGGCGGCGGATATCTGACACAGTTCTATCCGTATCTTGGACCGGTTACTTATCTTGCCATTACACAGGATAAGGACGGAAACTTCAAGTTCGTTGTGGCAGAAGGCGTAAATGAAGACGGGCCGATCCTTTCCTTTGGTGATACCAATATGAGAACACGCTTTACCTGCGGTGCAAGAGAGTTTGTAAACCGCTGGAGTGAAGCCGGTCCCACACATCATATGGCAGCAGCAACCGGAAGACACATTGACACGATTCTCAAGGTTGCAAAAATCTTTAACGTTCCGGTTGAGATCGTTACAAGATAAAATTGACTCTTCGTTTTGAGAAAGTATCTGATATTTACACATATTCAAAAACAACATCCCGCAGACCGGTCATGGTTCTGCGGGATGTTGTTTTGGCAGCATGGGAATCCATTACATAAAAACTTTTGCTGCACATGTGCTTTTGCCAGGAGCTGAGACAGCTATCTCAGCTCCTGGTGTTCTTTTTTCAGTTCGCGGTAAAGCTCCATGGAATTCCAGTGTACGGTAACAGGAGTGAGGACTGCTTTCAGATCAACGTTTTTCAGCTGATTGTCCCGGAAAAACTGAAGGAAAGCGTCCATCTGACTGTTGGAGAAATCTTTCATAACCAGCATTTCTTCGCTGAAGTTTTCTCCCATGGGAAACCTGGAACAGGGAGAAAATCCCGGAATTTCAAAAAGGTATCCCAGAGGATGAAACAAATCAGAAGCAGGCACTTCACGGACGTCAACGCCAGCTTTTCTCAGATATCGTCTGATCTGTCTGGTGCGTTCATCCTGCGAAAAATGATAAAGAAGAATCTGCGGTTTGGGGGCGGGATCCCTGTCCAGTGTGGATAAGTTCATGTTGTTAAGATCAAATGTGTTCAAAAAAATGCCTCCTGGTAGAATAATGGCGCAGTCAAAAATGTCTGCTGAGTTTACAGGTTTCTATACTACAGAATAGAAGAGGTTTTTCTCCATAAGATATTATCTCAGATAATTATCATGTCACACCGGTTCCTGTGTCTGCCTGCGGGCCGGGATGCGGATCTGCACCTCTGTACCCTGCCCCTGCCTGCTGGTATAGGTAAGTCCATAAGCCCTGCCGTACAGGATCTGAAGTCTCTGATGTGTGTTGTATACAGCAATGTTTGTGCCGCCGGAGGAAGAACCTGCGCTGTTTCCGGAAATGATTGTGGAAAGCTTTTCCGGAGGGATTCCAACGCCATCGTCTGAGATCAGAAGCACAATATCTTCCTGCTCCATCCAGCCGGTGAGAACGATTGTTCCGGCCTTGGTATCCTTTTCCAGAATGCCGTGAAGAACGCAGTTTTCTATCACAGGCTGTAAGGTAAGTTTTGGTATCTGATAATCTGTCAGCTCATCCGGAATATCAGAGATAAAGGAAATATTGTCATGATAGCGCATGTTCTGGATTTTCAGGTAAATAGAAACATGCTCTTCCTCTTCTCCTATGGTGCTGATGCTTTTTTTGCGGCTCAGTGTCAGCTTATAAAACCGGGAAAGGCTTTGTACAGCGCTGGAAATCTCTGAGGTTTGTCCCTGCAGCGCCATCCAGTTGATCATATCCATAGTATTATACAGAAAATGCGGATTGATCTGAGCCTGCAGAGAATTAAATTCTGCGATCCGAAGTTCTTCTGCCGCTTTCATCTGCTCGTCCATAAGCTGCTGTATTTTTCGAGTCATATAGTTATAGGTATCTACCAGATCACCAATCTCGTCATGATAAACAGGGCTTTCCATGGGAACCGGAGATCCCTGACGGACCTTGCTCATCTGCCGGATCACAGAGGAGATCCGGCTGCTTACAGACCGGGCCAGAAAATGAGCCATAACTGAGGCAAGCACCAGCACTGCAAGGTACATAAGGATATACTGGAACATGATAAAATTGCTTTGTTTTAAAAGAGAAGAAGAGGGCAGGACAGTTACCATGAACCAGCCGGGCTGTCGGATGTTATAAAATCCTGCATAAATCTTCTGGTCGAGGATCGTCCTTTCAATGAAACCGTTGGAAGCCATAAAGGAATCTTCAACAGTCTGGTAATCCAGAAGATAGATACCCGTCCCGGATTTATCAGAAGATGCCACAATGGCATTTCTTTCATTGATAATGTAAGAAACGCTGCCGTCCAGAGTCAGATTCCTTTTCAGCATTTGCGTCAGCTGATCTGAGGAGGAATAAAGGGCAATGTAAGCCTGATGGGCATTTCCCTGATAATAAAAAGTAGTGGAAACAATGTACGCCATATCTCCGAAGGTACTTTTTTCCCGTTCTCCCAGATAAAATTCCGGACAGTAGAGCTCGGATTTTCCTGTTCCCTGAAAGATTCCGTACCAGTAGGTGCCCTGAGCCAGGCTCATTGGCACAAAGTAGTCACTGGTCAGTTCATCGCGAAAAAGCTTAACGGATTCTGTTGGAAAATCCATGTAGATCTGAAGTCCGGTAATGGTCTGACCGTCAATAAGCTCCTGGGCTTTTTTCTGAAATGCTTCTGCATCCCGGGGATCCAGAAGCATCTGGAAAGGGGAATTGACTGGCTGGTGAAACAATGTTTCATAGAATCCAAGCTCTGTGATCTCCTCATAGGCATCCAGGATTTTCTGGATACGGGCCTCTATCAGAGGCGCGGCCTCGGAGGATGCATCCTGTTCTTTTCGGATGGTATCAGAGACAACCATGTCATACAGCCGGGTGTAGAAAAAGATTCCCACAATAAGTACCGGAATCGTAACAGCAATACTCAGTACAATGGTAAATTTTGATTGCAGATTCATATCTCCGTAAATCTGACGTATTTTTTTTAATAATCTTGTCATTTCAGATTTTTCTCCCTGTACTCAGACGGAGAAAGCCCGCTGTATTTACGAAAGCTTTTTCCAAAGTAATTGCCGTCGCTGTAGCCAACTCTGGATGAAATGTCTGAAATCCGGTATCTGGAGTCTTTTAGCAGCTGTTTGGCCTTTTCCATCCTGTACTCTGTAAGATATTGATTTAAGGTATGCCCGGTTTCGTTTTTGAAAAAGGTACATACATAGGAGGCAGAAAGAAAAACGTGTTCACTGATATCTTTGACAGAAAGTGTCTCATCCATGTAATGTTTTCCAATGTAGCTTTTGATCATATGGATGGTTGGATTCTCATGTGTCTGATTTCCCGCATGTTCCAAAAAGTCTTCAGTCTGCCGGCGAAGCGTCTGATGGAGCTCGGAAAAAGTAAAACATCTGTCAATGATCTCTGCAATGGGTTCTGCGTACACATCGTCTGTCTGAAGGTTCTGTTTCCGGGCCTTATCAAGGGTCAGGAACAGTTTATAATAGAGATCCTTTACAGCATTCTGGAACACTTTTGTATTTTCAGTAAAATATTCCTGAAGCTGATCCAGAAGAACAAAGGCAGATTCAGGAAGCCCGGAAGAAAGTGAGTCTGCAAACTCGCTTTCCGGTGATGCAGAAACGAGCTCAGGGGAGGACTTTGTGCTCTGGTTCAGTCTGTCAGGGGTCAGCAGTGTATTTTCCGGAAAAAAGAAACTGCTCTGCAAAAGAATCACAGCGGAGGCATAGGACTGATAGGCTTTTGCCATTCCGTATACAGTTTCTCCTGCTGCAATGGAAAATCTTCCCAGAACAGAAAGGCGCTGACAGATAAAGTCGCTGATTTCATGAAAGCACCGGATGGAAGGTTCTGTCTGTCCAAACAGGAAACACAGGAGATTCTGATGCTTTTTGTCTGTGTAAATAAAATTGATCTTTCTTTTTTCCAGAAAGTCAGACAGCTCCTGATAAAACATCTCCAGAGCAGACAGCTCCGGAAAGGTATTCATTCTTATAATAAAGGAAATAAAAAAAGTGGAGCTGTTTACAGTAAAACCAAGTTCTCCGAAAAGTCTGCGGGCAGTCTGAATATCAGGTAAAGCTGGAAGTGTCAGAAGCAGCGCCAGACGGGAGGCGGTTTCCATGGATTTCAGGACCTCTCCTCTTCGTGAGTGGCGTTTCTGTATGTAAAGATCAGCGGCTTCCCGGACTGCCTGGGAGACTTCGGAAGGATTCAGGGGCTTTTCGATATAGCTGACAGCTTTCAGACGAATGGCAGCTTTGAGATATTCTTTATCCGAATAGCCGCTCATAAAAACAGGAACAGAATCCGGAAGAAGCTTTTCCAGCCGTTCCAGCATGGTGATTCCGTTCATGCGAGGCATACGTACATCACACAAAATGATTTCGGGTTTGTAAAGACGGGCCTGTTCCAGACCGTGAATACCGTCGTCAGCCTGAATGATCTGATCAATGCCAAGGGATTTCCAGTCAATGGCGCTGATCAGCCCTGTACGGGTAAGCTCTTCATCGTCTACGATCAGTAATTTCATAGGATTCTCCTTGTTATAAGTAAAAGTCAGGTATAGTCTATCATATTTTTAACAGGAATACGAGAGAAAAAACAGCGGGTTTTGTGCAAATAAATGAAAATATATTACCCGGATTCAAAAGATATTCCCATTTTATAAAAAAATCACCAATGGTAAAATAGAATCAGTAAACAGATATGAAAAAGGAGGGGAAGAGCCGTGTCTGAATATGTTCTTGAGCTTAAAGGAATTACAAAGATTTTTCCGGGTGTAAAGGCATTGAATAATGTGCAGTTTCAGCTGAAACCCGGCGAGGTTCATGCGCTCATGGGCGAAAACGGCGCCGGAAAAAGTACGTTTATCAAGGTAATTACCGGTGTACATAAAGCAGAAGAGGGTGAAATGTTCCTGAACGGCAA
>NZ_HF999056.1:2841-6070 GCF_000433815.1 Blautia sp. CAG:257 | reverse complement strand
AGGACCGAAGGACGCTCAGGCAGCGGGAATCGCAGCCGTATATCAGCATCCAACATCTTACCCGCATCTGACAGTTGCAGAAAATATTTTTATGGGTCATGAGATCATTAAAAACAGAATGATCCAGTGGAAGGCAATGAATACAGAAGCAAATAAACTTCTTGCGCAGCTGGATGCAGACTTTGACGCCACAGCGGAAATGGGAACTTTAAGTGTGGCACAGCAGCAGATGGTGGAAATTGCAAAAGCAATGTCTACCAATGCAAAAATCATTATTCTGGACGAGCCTACTGCCGCACTGACAAGATCTGAATCGGAAAAGCTTTATACACTTGTGGACAAATTAAAGTCAGAGGGAGTTTCCATTATTTTTATTTCTCATCGTTTTGAGGATATGTACCGTCTGGCTTCCAGAGTTACGGTATTCCGTGATTCCCAGTATATCGGAACCTATGATGTAAACGGAATTACCAATGCAGATCTGATCAAGGCAATGGTGGGACGTGAGATCACGGATCTTTTCCCGAAGCCAGAGGTTCAGCCGGGAGAGGAGATCCTGAAGGTAGAAAAGCTTTCCAGAACCGGATATTTTAAGGACGTTTCCTTTGAGATAAGAGCCGGAGAAATCCTTGGTCTTACCGGGCTGGTAGGCGCAGGCCGTACCGAGGTGGTGGAAGCTGTGTGCGGAATCACCCGTCTGGATTCCGGAAAGGTTTATCTGGAAGGGAAGGAGGTTCATATCAAGCAGCCCTCAGATGCAATGGAAAAAGGCATTATTCTTCTTCCTGAAGACCGTCAGAAGGAAGGGCTTATCATGAGCTGGGGGCTGGGAAGAAACGTAACCCTTCCCACTATCAGCAAATATGCAAAGGCCGGAATCAATGATGAAAAAACAGAGAGAGATCTGGCAAAGAAGCTTCTGGAAGAGGTAGATACCAAGGCGGTTGATATTTTCCAGCCTGCAAGCTCTCTGTCCGGAGGAAACCAGCAGAAGGTAGTGGTTGCCAAGGCGTTAAGCCAGGAGATGAAGGTTGTGATCATGGACGAGCCCACCAAAGGCGTTGACGTCGGAGCCAAGGCAGAAATCTACGGGATTATGGGAGATCTGGCAAAGAAAGGCTATGCCATTATTCTGATCTCTTCGGAAATGCCTGAGATCCTCGGTATGGCGGACCGTATTATTGTAATGTGCAACGGAAGAAAGACCGGCGAGCTTGGAAGAGAGGAAGCGACTCAGGAGAGGATCCTTGAGCTTGCCATGGAAAAGGGGGCTTCAAAATAATGGAAAAGAAATCATTGGTAAAAAAACTTACAGGATCTCGTGAAGCTCTGCTTGCAGTTGTTCTGATCGTCCTTTTTATTGTCATAACAGCCATTAATCCGTCTTTCCTGACTCCGAAATCCCTGATGGATATGCTGAAAAACAATGCGGTAACAATGGTGATGGCTCTGGGTATGCTGTGCGTTATGCTGGTAGGCGGAATTGATATTTCTATTATGTCTACTCTGGCGCTGTCCGGTATGTCCATAGGAATGCTTCTGAAAAATGATGTGATTGTAAGCACACCGCTGGCATTTCTCATTGCAGTGGGAATCGGTATTGTTTGCGGTCTGGTGGTTGGTCTTGTGATCTCCAGAGCAGATGTGCCTCCCATCATTGCCACAATGGGATTTATGTATGTGTTCCGGGCAATGGGCTACCTGGTTTCCAACGGCGGTGAGTGGGCCGGCGCAGCGGCTCTGGGCAGCTTTAAGGATTTTGCAACAACAAAATTCCTTGGTATCAACTGTGTGATCTGGGTTGTGATCCTGTGCTATGCGTTCTTTTTCTGGTTTATGAAATGGACAAGAACAGGAAGAATGATCTATGCGGTAGGAAGTAATGCCAGCGCAGCGGAGGTTTCCGGTATCAATGTGAAGAATATCAAGCTTCTTGTTTATGTGATCATGGGACTTCTTGCAGGTCTTGGGGGCGCTCTTCAGGTTTCTGTTTATGCATCAGCAATGCCTGACATGCAGTACGGCGGCGAAATGGACGTTATTGCTGCCTGCGTAATCGGCGGCGTCAGCATGAGCGGCGGCCGCGGAAGTGTTCTGGGCGCTTTGTTCGGTTCCCTGATCCTTGCAACCATTGCAAAGGCGCTTCCTCTGATTCCGTTCTTTGACCAGCTCTGGCTGAACACCATCAAGGGACTGATCATTCTGATCGTAGTTGTAATGAATGTGGTTCTGCAGCGTGTGGCAGACAAAAATGCACTGAAAGGAAGGGAGATGTAATCATGGCTGGAAAATCCGGAAGAAGTATAAATAATGTACCAGAAAGTTCGGTAAAGCGGATGATCTTCTCCTGGGAAGGAATCCTGGTTCTGATCTTTATTGCAGTGAATATTTTCTGCGCAATGTTTTCTGAGTTTTACAATATCAGCAGTCTGCTCCGTCAGATGCCGGTTTATCTTGCAGAGGTATTTCTCATGCTCCCCATGGCATATATCCTGGTCCTTGGCGAGATTGATATTTCTGTTGGTTCTATTGTGTGTCTGTCAGCCACCATGTGCTGTATTGTGTGCAACATGAACGCTCCGTTTATCGTAGTTGTCCTTACCGGTCTTGCTGTGGGAACTGTATGCGGTGCAATTAACGGACTGATCCTTACAAAATTTACAGAGCTGCCTCCGATGATCGTCACTCTGGCAACTCAGATTATTTTCCGCGGTATTGCGGAGATCATTCTGGGAAGCGGCGGAAGTATTACCATGTCAAATCTGGATGGCTTCACTGCCATTGCAGGAAAGGTGGGACAGGTTCCCTATATTCTGTTTCTGGTTGTGATCCTGGCTGTGATCTTTGCCCTTGTTCTTGGAAAAAGCACGTTTGGAAGAAGAGTATATGCCATCGGAACAAACCGTCTGACCGCATATTATTCCGGTATTCATGTTCAGAAGATCCGAATGATCATTTATACAGTGATGGGAACGGTTTCCGGCCTTTGTGCTATTTTTCTTTTGTCCTCATCCTTCGGAGCCAATACCACAACAGGAAACGGTTTTGAGATGGACGCCATCGCCATGGCAGTGTTTGGAGGAATCTCTTCCACAGGCGGCAAAGGAAATATTGCAGGAGGCGTGATCGCGGCATTTATTATCGTATGCCTCCGCGTAGGGCTGGGACAGCAGAACGTCCATGCACAGGTGATCCTTCTTATTATCGGAGCGCTTCTGATCGCGGCAGT
>NZ_HF999056.1:0-2796 GCF_000433815.1 Blautia sp. CAG:257 | reverse complement strand
ATATTATCGGACAGGTAAGAAGAACTGTAAAAAGTAAATAAAAAAGAATTGTAAATTCAGGATATGCTTTTTAAAATAAAAGGTACTGCTGTTCCTGAGGGGAGAGCAGTTCCAGATACACCTGCTGCTGTCTGTGCGGCAGCAGGACGTTACTGAGATTCAGTAACAAAAAACTATACTATTCCAAGGGAGGAAAACAAAATGAACAAAAAAGTTATCAGCGCACTTCTTTGTGGAGCAATGGTTCTCGGAGCAGCTACCCCGGTTATGGCTGAGGGCGCAGGAGACGGACAGAAGATCGCACTTGTTGGCAAATCAGCAGGCAACGCGTTCTTTGAGATCGCAGCAGCTTCCTTTAAGGAAACAGTGGAAGCAGAAGGCGGAACAGTGGAGGTTGTATATCCGGAGACAGCAACTGCTGATGCTCAGATCAAAGTTCTTGACAACCTGATTTCCCAGGATTTTGATGCAATCTGCATTGCAGCAAACGATGTAAATGCTCTTCAGGCAAAACTGACAGAAGCTATGGATGCAGGGATCAAGGTATCCTCTTTTGACTCTGCCCCCAATAAAGACAGCCGTCAGGTATTTGTAAATCAGGCCGGTACTGTGGCTGTAGGACAGGCTCTTATGGATGCAGTCCTTGATATTTCCGGCGGAGAAGGCCAGTTTGCAATTCTTTCTGCCACATCCCAGGCTGCAAACCAGAACGCATGGATCGACGCTATGAAGAAAATTATGGAAGAAGATGAGAAATACAGCAAACTGGAGCTTGTAGAAGTTGCTTATGGTGATGATGAGCCTCAGAAATCTACAGATCAGACAGCGGCGCTTCTTCAGAACTACCCGGACCTGAAGGTTATCTGCGCACCTACAACTGTCGGTATTGCAGCAGCTGCAAAATATCTTCAGGACAATGAATCCACATGTAAACTGACCGGTCTTGGTCTTCCGTCTGAGATGCTTGAGTACACAGGCGATGACGATGCTCATTCCTGCCCGTACTTCTATCTGTGGGATATGCAGGGCCTTGGAAAACTCAGCGCTTACACAACAATGGCTCTTGTAAAAGGCGATATCACAGGCGCACTTGACGAGACATTTACAGCAGGCGACCTTGGCGATTTCACAATTACAGAGGCTGACGACAAAGGAACAGAGATTGTTCTTGGGGAGCCGCTTCAGTTCACACCTGAAAACATTGAAGAGTACGCAGAGCTGTACTGATTCATGTATCCGTAATAATAAGAAGCTTTTTCATACTATTTAAGAATCCTTTGAAAGAGAGACGCCGTGAAGCTGGCGTCTCTTTCTTATTTATGCTATGATAAGTAAAAATCAGTAAGAAGGCGGTAGAAACATGCAGCAGGCGCTTTTGGAGCATTTAAGAAAAATAACGGAAGAAGAGCAGCGTATTCTTGATGGAGCATCAGAAGTGGATCAGGGGCTGTATACGTCAGGAAAGGATTTTACTGTGGACAGTGCAAAGATGCTGGAGGAGGGAAAGCTGATCGCAGTGAGGACTCACACCAGGTTCGTGCATTTTCCGTCTCACAGGCATAATTTTATTGAGGTGCTTTATGTGTGCGAAGGCTCGCTTACCAATATCATAGGAGGAAAAGAGGTAGTTATTGAGGCGGGAGAGCTTCTGTTTCTGAATCAGTTTACCAGGCATGAGATCCTGCCGGCAGGAAAAAATGATATTGCCATTAATTTTATGATTCTTCCGGAGTTTTTTGATGTGGCCTATACGATGGCGGGAAGTAATAATATACTGGCAGATTTTCTTGTTCATGTATTACGGCAGAATGAAGAAAAGGGAGAATACCTTCATTTCCGGGTGGCAGAGGTTCTTCAGATCCAGAATCTTCTGGAAAACATGATTTATTCACTGGTAACGGGCAAAGGAGATCAGAACCGGATCAATCAGACAACCATGGGGCTGATTTTTCTGTATCTTCTGGATTCTGTCCAGTATGCGGAGATGAGAGTGCCGAATCAGTATGAAAATATGATAGCTATGACAACCCTGGATTATATTGAGCAGAGCTATAAGACGGCCACGCTGACAGAGCTGTGTGTTAAGCTTCATCTTCCCATGCATGTACTCAGTAAGATGATCAAAAAAAACACAGGATTTAATTTTAAGGAGCTGCTTCAGCGGAAGCGCATGAATAAGGCGATAGAACTGATGTGTGAGACAGAGCTTCCGATCAGTGATATCATTGCGGCGGTGGGATATGAGAACGGCAGTTATTTTCACCGGGTCTTCCGGGAAAAGTATCATGTGACACCAAGAGCCTTCCGGGAAATAAACAGAAAGCGGGAGACTGTGCGTTTGTAGAACTGTATAAATAAAAACGGGACATTACAAAATACACTTCAGAAGAAATGTGCTTTGTAATGTCCTTTTTTAGATTTTACTTTATCTTTGGCAATAGGAAAAAGAAATGTCTCAAGAAATGCGGAATATGGGAAACAGAGAACTCTGTATGTTCCGCAGATATTTATGTAATATCATTGGTGTTTCCTTTTCTGTGTGTACCTGAAGTAAAATCTATATTTATTTTAGCATATTTTATGTAGATAGAAAAGAATTGGTTTTGTAGAAAAAACAGAGAGATAATTATGCAAATTGCACAAAAAATAAAAGGAGGAGACTGAGAAAGGATCTGATTAGTATAAAAGATGTCCGGTTTTGACAGTGATTAAAGTAAAAAATGACAGAACAAAATCAGATTTCGTATAACAACAAAAAAATCCGGAACTTTATGTTCCGGATTTTCAGTAGCGAGA
>NZ_HF999055.1:21827-27743 GCF_000433815.1 Blautia sp. CAG:257 | reverse complement strand
ACAGCCTTGGCAGGCCATCGCGTAGCGATTTTGTTCAATTCTTATTTTCTGTTGTAATTGATCAGACAGCCTTTCAATATGATTTCTCTTTCATCGTCTGTCAGTTCTCCGAGAGTTACCTGAAATTCTTTCAGGCCTTCCGGTCTTACCACATATCCTGAGATATTTTCCGCTTTTTCAGCCACAGCCTTACGGATACCAGGGAACAGAAGGTAATCTCCATTCTCAAACGGAAGCTCTCCGTCCTGAATCAGGAATGGGAGCATACCCCAGTTGATCAGGTTGGAACGATATCTTTTTGTTGCATATTCATTGGCAATATTTGCCCAGCCTCCAAGTACTTTCTGACAGGATGCCGCCTGCTCTCTGGCAGAACCATCGCCCGGTTTTACCGCAAAGATCGTACTTCCAATACCCAGATTACCATCGCCGATCTCCGGGAACTGTTTCTGAATGGTTTCCATTACCTGCTGCAGTTCCGGCACAGCCTCCAGAGGGCATTTGCCTTCCTGGATTGCTTTCTGGGCTTTCTGAATTTCCTTGGCGCGGCCTACATACTCGGGATCCTTTCTGGACAAAGTAAATTCTGCCAGTCCAAGAGGATTGGAGCGATAGGATGAGGTTTCTCCTGAAGGGATCAGCTCGTCTGTTGTTGTAACCGGATCATGGATTTCAGAAACTACTTTCAGTACAAGATTCTCTGCCAACTCCGGCATTTCCGGCCAGTCCTTAATGTTTGGTCCGAACTGGATCTCCACATCTGGATCTGCTACGCCCTTGCTGTCAAAAATACGATTTTCGTAAATTGTTTTGTCAAAGAAATACTTCTGGCCTGTATAAGTTCCGGTAAAGTTTTCTGCTGAAGTCAGGAAACCTTTGTTTGCTGCTGTGGCTGCAATAGATCTTGCATCCATAAGCGCCACTGAGGAAATCTGTCCGTTCTGGATCTTGGAGCCTTCGCGGTTCGGGAAGTTTCTTGTTGTATGGCGGATGCTGAATGCATTATTTGCCGGTGTATCTCCTGCCCCAAAGCACGGTCCGCAGAATGCTGTTTTTACAACTGCGCCTGTTGCCATAAGGTCTGCCAGCACACCATTTTTTGCAAGCTCCATATAAATTGGTGTACTTGCAGGATATACGCTAAGTGTAAAAGCATCTGCACCGATGCTGGTTCCTCTGAGAATATCCGCTGCTGCACAGATATTTTCAAATCCGCCTCCGGCACAGCCTGCAATAATTCCCTGATCCACATAAAGCTTACCGTCAATTACTTTATCCCTTAAAGTAAACGGTACTTTTCCATCCAGACTTACCTGAGCTTTTTTCTCAACATCACTTAAAATATCATCAAGATTTTCATTCAGTTCATCAATGGTATATGTATTGCTCGGATGGAACGGCATAGCGATCATTGGCCTGATCTCGCTGAGATCCACTTCTACGCAGCCGTCATAATAAGCCACCTGACCCGGCTGAAGCTTTTTATAATCTTCTTTTCTTCCATGAATTTCATAAAATTCTTCAATAGTATCGTCAGTCTGCCAGATAGAAGAAAGACAGGTTGTCTCTGTAGTCATAACATCAATGCCGATTCGGAAATCCGCGCTGAGACCTGCCACTCCCGGTCCCACAAATTCCATGACTTTATTCTTCACATAACCATTTGCAAAAACTTTTCCGATAATAGCCAGCGCAACGTCCTGAGGACCAACTCCCGGCCGGGGCTCACCTTTCAGGTAAATAGCAACAACACCAGGCATATTGATGTCATAGGTCTGAGAAAGAAGCTGTTTTACCAGCTCACCTCCGCCTTCTCCCATTGCCATGGTTCCCAGAGCGCCATATCGGGTATGACTGTCAGAGCCAAGAATCATTTTTCCGCCTCCGGCCAGCATTTCACGGGCATACTGGTGAATCACGGCCTGATGAGGAGGTACATAAACACCGCCGTATTTTTTTGCACAGGTAAGTCCGAACATATGGTCATCTTCATTGATCGTTCCGCCTACTGCACACAGAGAGTTATGGCAGTTTGTCAGTACATAGGGAACCGGAAATTTTTCCAGACCGGACGCTCTGGCCGTCTGAATAATTCCTACAAAGGTAATATCATGAGATGTCAGTTTATCGAATTTAATCTGCAGTTTTTTCATGTTACCGGAAGTATTGTGAGCTTCCAGAATTCCATATGCCATCGTATTTTTCGCTGCCTCTTCCCTGGATACCGGCTGAGTCATGCTGTTTTCTTCTACGATATCATGGCCGTTTACAAGATAAACACCGCCTTCGTACAGTTTCATAATAGCTCCTCCATTCATAAAATATGGTCTGTATAATTATTTTATTATAGTGCATTTTCAGAAAATCTGCAATGAATTTTCTTTACTTATACACAGAGAATCTGTATACTGGTTACTGATATCGTTTAAGCAGAAGCTTATGCTGTCAGCAAAAAGGCAGCGGAATGGAGGATTTTTTATGTTTCGTTTATGGGGAAAAATATGGAAAAGCAATCATTTGATAAAAGATACCGTAGTATGCGATGATTCAGATGACACCAGAACTCATAAAATCTTCAAAGGCCTGGAAGAGATCTGCTATGAATTTGACCTGGAAAATCCCATCTGGCTTGACAGTACCATTACGGACTTTAAGCGTCATTCCAAAACGAGATTTTACCAGGATAGTTTTATAGAACAGATAGAATTCGATTATCTGGAAATTCAGGTCATCGAAGAAGACTGATCATTTTAGTTTTTTGTTGGTAATGGACAGATAATCTCTGTCCTTTGCTTTTTTGCGGGGAACAAAAAGGGAAATCACACTGCGTTTTCCTCTTCCTTTTGCATAAACGAAACCGATCACTGAGAACACCACAGCTCCTATAAAATTCACAAAAAGGTCCTTCATAGTGTCATAAAGCCCTATATCCAGATATCCTCCAAGTCCCAGCGCCTGCTGTGTTCCATCTCCGTGAACCAGAATTACGTCCGCGATTTCCCTGACAGCAATTGAGTGATTGGCTTTTGCCGGATCCAGCATAACACTGCTTACCATATTTACAATGGTATCCTTTTGCATATCAAAATTCAGGAACCGGTCCACTCCAAACTCAAAGAATTCCCACATTACGCCTACGGTCATGGAAAAGCAGAATGCTACCAGCGCCAGAAAAAAAGGCGACAGGTCAAAGGTCAGTTTTTCATTATCATTTAATAATAAGACCAGGGAAAAACCCACAGCCGCACACAAAAAGCCGTTCAGCGTATGAAGAATGGTGTCCCATCCGGGGATTACAATATAAAAAGCATTAATCTCCCCCAGGATCTCCGCAGCAAAAATAAAGCACAAAATAGAAATTTCCAGTCCTATCGGTATCTCTATCCTCAGCTTTACCTGAAGCCAGCTTGGAATATACAGAAGAAGCAGCGTCAGTACACTGAGGAAGAAGCTTTCATAATTGTGCAGAAAAATCTGACGCACCATACACACAATTACAAGAATCCTCAGTACAGAAAATACAATAAAGGTACTTCTGTGCTCCTTCAGTTCCATATTCACTGCCTGTCTCAGCGCCTTCATCCGGTTCTTTCTTTTTTCTCTTTTGTCTTTCATATCAAGTTTTCTCCTAATGGCATTTTTCTACATCAGCCACCTTTTTACAAAGGGAATTTTCCTAAGTAAGGCTGCTGCGATCCAGCTTATTATAAAAATCAGGAATATAACAATGGGAATTGCAATGATCGTGTTGCTCATCATCATACTGTCAATGCCGTTTCTGTGAAGAAGATCACGCACCAGCGCATGGATCAGGTAAATTCCAAAGGTACAGGCTCCCGCTGATCATAATAAAACCAGCTACCGCGAACCGGTTAATGCCATGGAAAAAATTTGATACTTTCCAGGTAAAGGTGTCTATGGGAATATCCCTGAAATGCTGAGAACCTGCATGAAGACCGATCACTGCGATACAGGCTGCTATGCGCAGCAGTTCAATCCACGTAATTCGTTTTTTATTCATATCAGTAAACCCTGTTTCTGTCCTCTCCGGCCAGAAATGCTTCTATATTTTTTACTACCTCATCTCTGCATCGGAATCTTGTTTCCACAGGCGCCCATGCTATATGAGGTGTGATCAGAAGTTTTTTGCTGTCCTGAATCTTAATAAGAGGGTTATCTTCTGCCATAGGTTCCTGTTTCAGTACGTCAAGCCCCGCTCCGGCAATCATATTTTGTGTAAGCGCAGTATAAAGATCCTCCTGATTTACAATAGGACCTCTTGCCACATTAATGAGAACCGATGTAGGTTTCATTTTTTTCAGCGCCTGAAGATCAATAAGATTTTCTGTCTGGCTGTTTAACGGCGCATGGATTGACAGAATATCCGACTCCTGTAATATTGTGTCAAAATCCACCTGTTTCCTGTCAGAGGTCAGCTGGTATTTTCTGCCGGATGCAGAGTAACAGATCACCTTGCAGCCAAAGGCTTCCGCAATGTCCGCAACCTTTTGCCCAATAGCTCCCATTCCGATGATTCCCCATGTTTTTCCGCTGAGTTCATAAAAACGCTGGGAAAAATACGAAAAATTGCGATTTTTTATATAAGCGCCTGATTTTACATAGTCGTCATAAAAGCTAAGTTTTTCCCACAGATAAAAAAACATGGCAAAAGTATGCTGGGCAACCGCATCTGTGGAATAACCGGCTACATTGCAGGCATGAATGCCGCGTTTTTTCAGATATTCTCCATCCAGATTATTGATTCCTGTTGCTGTCAGACAAACCAGCTTCAGATTTTTTGCGTCTTTGAGAGTTTCCTCACACATGGGAAGCTTGTTCGCCACAATAATATCCGCATCCTTTACCCGCTCAGGCATCTCCTTCTCTGAAGTGGATGGATAAATTGTAACTTCCCCAAGATGAAGAAAAGGGGTGAAGACCATGTCCTCACCCAGATTTTCTCCCTCAAGAAAAATAATTTTCATAAAGTATCAGAGTCTTTTAAGAAGCTCTTCTCTTTCTTTTTCATAGCCCGGCTTGCCAAGAAGAGCGAACATATTCTTCTTATAGCTTTCAACTCCCGGCTGGTTAAACGGATTTACTCCAAGAAGATATCCGCTGACGCCACATGCAAACTCAAAGAAATAGAATAACTGTCCCAGATAGAACTCGTTCTGCTCCGGAATATCAACTCTCAGGTTCGGAACCTGTCCGTCTGTATGAGCAAGGATTGTTCCGTTCATTGCGCTTTTATTAACAAAGTCAACCGTTTTTCCTGCCAGATAGTTCAGTCCGTCCAGATCCACTGCTTCTTCTCCGAGAACAAGCTCTGCGCTGGATTTTTCTACATTCATAACTGTCTCAAACAGGATACGGTTTCCATCCTGGATGAACTGACCCATAGAATGAAGGTCTGTTGTCAGATCTACTGCTGCCGGGAAAATACCTTTCTGATCTTTTCCTTCACTCTCTCCGTAAAGCTGTTTCCACCACTCATTGATATAGTGAAGGCTTGGTTCGTAATTTGCCAGAACCTCTACAGTTTTTCCCTTGCGAAGAAGAATGTTACGGATTGCAGCATATTTCAGCGCATCATTATCCTCAAAAGCATTGTTAAGCGCGATCTCCCGTCCGGAAGCAGCTCCTTCCATCAGCTTATCAATGTCAGCTCCGCTTACTGCGATCGGAAGAAGTCCTACAGCTGTAAGTACAGAATAGCGTCCTCCTACATCATCCGGAACAACAAACTCTTCATATCCTTCTTCGTCTGCAACCTTTTTCAGAGCTCCGCGAGCCTTGTCTGTTGTTGCATAGATTCTCTTTGCAGCGCCCTCTTTTCCGTATTTCTTTTCAAGGATTTCCTTAAATACACGGAAAGCAATGGCAGGCTCTGTAGTGGTACCGGATTTAGAGATC
>NZ_HF999055.1:13614-21780 GCF_000433815.1 Blautia sp. CAG:257 | reverse complement strand
ATGGAAAAATCTCTGTCTCCCACTACGTCAATAAGCCCCTGGATATAGCTGCTGCTGATACTGTTTCCAACATAGTAGATCTCCGGTGTTTTGCGGATTTCTCTGGAAACATTATTATAAAAACCATGTCTCAGAAACTCAATTGCTGCTCTGGCTCCAAGATAGGAACCTCCAATGCCGATTACAAGAAGAACCTCGGAATCTTCCTGAATCTTCTTAGCTGCTGCTTTAATACGGGCAAATTCTTCTTTATCATAATCAACCGGAAGGTCGATCCAGCCAAGGAAATCATTTCCTGCACCGGTCTTTTCTGTCAGGGTTTTTGCCGCTGCCTCTGCCAGTGGCTTCATTACCTCAACTTCATGATCTGCGATAAAACAGCCTGCTTTTGAATAATCAAATGTTACTTTGCTCATGGCTCTCACTCCTTTTACTATTTTCAATCCGTATTCTCTTTACAGAAACGGATCGGTATATCTGAATTTTCTTCAGCATCACTTCCTGATGCTGTCCACGCTAAGTATAGCAAAAACTTGTCTTTTCTACAAGAAGGAGATCCCAACAAAGTATAAAAACAAATGCCTTGGAAACAGCAGATGATTTCTGTACTGTATCAGTTCATAAACTCTCTGATGATCTCCCTCATAATTTCCTCTTCTTCCGGACTCAGCATTTTGCTGAAATGACTTCCCGTAGCCGCCGTCTGCCGGATGCTTGCAGTGATCTTTTCTACCATTTCCTCCTGGAACGCAGGATCCTGCTTCTCGCACACCACTGTTTCTGATGCTCTCCCGGATGCAGCAGCTTCTTCCTTCTTTGCCCGGGCCTGCAGAATATAGTCTGCCAGAGAATTCATAACAAGATCTTCTCTGTAAGTAAAATCAAGGGCCTGTCTTAAAAGAAGCAGTATCACAGGTACTGCTGTTCCGATATAAAGATACTGCATAGAAAGGCCGTCCTTAAGTTCCAGCCTGGTAGCTAAAAAAAGAGCCAGTCCCAGGCACCCCGCTGAAAGAAGCGACGGTCCCCACACAAGAAGATTCATCCTGTTGAGAAGCCTGTCCCTGGTCTTCCAGAGATTCAGCCATTTTTCCTTCAGGTTCATCACTGCTTTTGTTTTTCGCATGGCTCTTCTGTAGGTAAGGTGTACGGCCAGCATTCCCACTGCTCCCAGTGCGCCCAGCGCAGTCATGGTATAGAGCAGAAGATGCAGATCCATAATTCGTTCCAGCATGATTCCCTCCTTGATTTTCATATTCCGGCCAGCCAGATTCTGAAGCATCTCTCCGGCCGGCTTATGCCTTTCATTTTACACCCTGAAAGTCAAAGAGGGAACAAAAATCGTTCGTCAAATTCTCCCTGGTTTCTACAGTTTTTCCAGTGTCTGCACCACATCCTCAAATTTCATAAAATGGGATGCCTTTACCAGAACCGTATCTCCGGGCTGTATGTAATCACCTAAATGCTGCAGAAGCTCCTCACGGGTTCTGATATGGCAGATGTCAAAATCAGGATCTGTTTTCTTTGCCGCCTCTGCCATATGTGCGGAAAGCTCTCCTACGCAGATACATTTGTCAATTCCGCAGGATGCCGCATGAGCTCCTACTTCCTGATGAAGCTGAACCTCATTTTCTCCCAGCTCTCCCATATCTCCCAGAATGGCAACCCTCCTGCCGGCTCCGTCCTTCAGAACGTCCAGAGACGCCTTCATGGACATGGGATTTGCATTATAGCAGTCATCTACAATCAGAAGCTTGTCTGTTTCGATCATGTGGAAACGGCCGCTGATAGGCTCCAGACTTTCAATCCCTCTCCTGATCTCCTCTGCTGTCAGACCATAAATTTTTCCGATCGCCGCTGCTGCAAGAGCATTATATACCATATGGATTCCCGGCATCGGTACAAGTACAGAAAAGCTCTGCTCTCCCATGTGAATCCTGCAGGACATGCCTTTCAGTCCCAGACTTTCAATTTCATCTGCGTACACATCATACTTTTTATTTAATCCGAAAAATACCGGACGGATCCCATGATATTCTTCTACTGTGGCAAGCTTGTCATCATCGCCGTTGAGAATGATATTTCCGTTGGGTTTCAGGGAAGAAAAGATCTCTGTTTTTGCCTTCAGAACTCCGTCTCTGTCACCAAGGTTCTCCAGATGACAGGTTCCGATATTGGTAATAACACAGGTCTCTGGTTTTGCAATTTTTGCCAGCCTGGTCATTTCACCAAAATCACTGATTCCCATTTCCAGAACTGCAATTTCATCTTCATCCCTCAGCCGGAATACGGTAAGAGGAAGACCCAGCTCATTATTAAAATTCCCCTGAGTTTTCAATGTTCTGTACTTTTCTTTCAGAACAGAGGCAATGACTTCTTTTGTACTTGTTTTTCCCACACTTCCGGTAATTCCCACAACAGGAATCTGAAGCTGCTCCAGATAAAATTCTGCAATATCCTTTACTGCCTGAAGCGAAGATTCTATCTGGATATAAGCGTAATCTGCCCTTTCCTGCAGTCTCTCAGAAAGGGTTGCAAGACAGCCCTTTTCCATTACATCCGGAATAAACCTGTGAGCATCCACCCTCTCTCCCACAATGGGAACAAAAAGAGCTCCTGTTTCCGCTTTTCTGCTGTCCGTGGTCACAGACGTCACTTCCCGGTCCAGAAGCTCTTCCGGTCCATGGTAAGTACCGCCGCATACCTTTGTTATATTTCTTAATGTAAGATTTTTCATAATATCTGTTCCTTACCTTCCGGATAAAAGATTTCCCGGAAATTCTTATTTATATTTTTTCTCAGATACCCGGATCAGTTCCTCACATAACGTAGGATAATCCATGCCAAGAACTGCTGCCTCCTGAGGGATCAGACTGGTAGGAGTCATTCCCGGAAGTGTATTTGCTTCCAGACAGTAGATTTTTTCATCATCTGTAACAATAAAATCAAGTCTTGCATAGCTTTCCAGTCCAAGAGCCCGGTATCCCTGAACCGCATAGTCCTGAAGGCGTCTGGTAAGCTCTGAAGAAATGGGAGCCGGACAGTTTTCCTTTACTGCCCCTGGTTTATATTTGTTTTCATAATCATAAAATCCCTGACAGGGTACGATCTGAACAACCGGATAAGCTTTTCCATCCACCACAGCTACTGTATATTCTGTACCCTGAATAAATTCCTCTACTACAACCTCTTCCTCATAGACAAAAGCTGCATCCAGAGCTTTCATATATTCTTCCTGGTCTTTTACAATATAAACGCCGATACTGGAACCGCCGCAGCATGTTTTTACAACAACAGGAAAGGCAAGACCCAGCTCTGCCAGATCTTCTTTTCGTGTGTGCCGCTTCATGGTCACTCCGCCCGGAACAGGTACTCCCTTCATCTGGAACATCCACTTGGTCACACCTTTGTCCATGGCCATAGCACTGCTGAGATATCCGGTTCCTGTGTATTTGATTCCCATAAGGTCAAAAGCGGCCTGTATCCTTCCATCCTCACCGTTTGCTCCGTGAAGTCCGAGGAACACAAAATCTGCTTTCTTACACAATTCCAGTACATTTGGCCCAAAGAAATCCTTGCGCATCTTTTTCAGCTGCTCAATATGCGGATTAAAGCTTTTTATATATGCGCTGGCAGCTTCCACATCATATTCCCGGGGAAAAGGGTCTGCCCAGTCAACTGTTTCCGCTCCGCAGAAAACATCTACAAGAATAGCCTGATGTCCCTTTGCCCTCAGTCCATTACAGATCCCTGTTCCTGATACAATGGAAACATCTCTTTCTGTACTTGTTCCTCCTGCTAAAACAACAATCTTCATAATTATTCTCCCTTACTGCCGGAGGTCTGGTCTGTACAGCTTCTCCGGGTACTTTTAATGTAAAAACTGCTGCAAAAATCCCTGCCGGAATCTCTGCAGCATTTTCATTCTGTTTATTTATAAATCACTACCGGCATACCGGATCTGACATTCTGGTAAACCTCTGACGCCATATCTCCCGGAATCTCAATATAACCACTGTTATCTGTCCATATGCCTCCGTCTGTACTGCTTTCTCCTGAGCCAAAATCACTGACCACAGAAAGACCTTCCTCCCAGAATCCTACATCGCTCTGTGTCAGATTGGGGTTGTCCACGATTCCTGCATTTTCTTTATAGGGAATCCAGAAATTCACAGTTCCTCCGTTGACCTCTGCCGGAGATTTCATTTCTCCAACCATGTAAACGCCAGTTTCCGTTCCGCTTCCTGCGCTGATCCCGGTATCTGCCACAGGAGTACCGTCCTGATATACCACCAGCCTCTGAGCCGGCAGATCGATCTCCACATATGTATAACCGATATCATTGGTGTTGCGGCTCATTCCACTTTGTTTGTATTCCGGCTTACGAACCTGAATTTTTTTACTTATAATCTCCTGATAAAGCGCCTCAGCTTCTTTTTCCTGGTCAATGACCCATCCGTAATTACCGCCGGAAACTGAAATCTGTCGGTTATCATAAGTCTCAAAGGTTCTCTCTGTACCTACAGTATCATATTTGGCTCCAAGAGTCTTTACATAATCTGCGATCTTTTCTTTATCAAGAACAAGATCTTCATTTTCGTCTCTGGAAAGGAAAGTACGGATCACATTCCGGTCCACAGTTTCTTTGCGGTCATCAAAATCATAGGTGATCACAACATCTGTCAGCTCATTCATCTGACTGCAGTCCTTTATGAGCCTTTTATCATCTCCGTAAACCTGGGGATTGATATAGCATCCGTCCTCTTCAAGATCTGCCACCGGATCACCTGTAGTCAGCGCCTTTATTACTGTTTCACGAAGCTTTTCCTGATCTACCAGATTCCCCTCTGTCTCAGGAACAATGGCAAATTCATTTCCTGTATCTTCTATAGACGCATCCACAGGCTGCACATTGTCCTGAAGGCACTTAAGGTTCTGGAATTTCTGCTCAAAAAGCTCCTCCTGATAGAAAACAGAGGACGGAACCTCCAGAGCGCTGTGCTGTCCAAATGATAAAAACCACAGAAAACGATTCTGGTCATTCATCAGTTTTTTTACGCTTCCATCCGGCTTATATACCAGACCGATTTCCTCTGCCGACATGCTCTCCTGACCGTTCCCTCTTGTACGTACTGCCAGAACATAGGCCTGTGTTTTTTTCTCCAGGAGCTTTTCTGTCTCTGCCTGATCCATATAGGAACAGTTAAATCCGTTTACCTGAGTTCCCGGCAGGAAATGTCCGGAAAAATAATAAACTCCATAGCCGTAGACGGCTGCTGTTAATACCAGAAGCACAGCGATCAGACTGACCACCAGTTTTCTGCCTGTGCTCATTTTTATCTTTTCTTCTGTACCGTTTTCCTTCACAGGCTCCTGCTCTTTCATTTTTTCTTCCATGCAGTCTCCCTTCTGCTTCTCAGGACAAGCTGCCTGACATGTGTCTTTTGCTGAAAAACAGTATCGGAATCTCTCTTATTCTCCTAACAGCTTTTCTACACTTGCCAGTTTTACACATACTACAAATACATAAGCTGCTTTTTCAAGCTCCTCCATAGACGGGAAGGTCGGAGCAATACGGATGTTGGAATCCTCAGGATCCTTTCCATATGGATAAGTAGCTCCTGCTCCTGTCATTACAACGCCGGCCTCTTTTGCCTTTGCCACAATATTTTTTGCGCAGCCCTTCATGGAATCAAAGGAAATAAAATATCCGCCCTTTGGAGTTGTCCACTGTCCGATTCCAAGTCCTCCAAGTTCTTTATTCAGAACATCGAGTACCAGTTCAAATTTCGGACGGATGATAGCCGCATGTTTTCTCATATGTTCATGAACGCCTTCCAAATTCTTAAAGAATCTTACATGACGAAGCTGGTTCAGCTTGTCATGGCCGATTGTCTGAATCTGCATATATTTACGGAAGTCCTCAAGGTTTGCCTTGGATGCGGCAACTGCTGCAATGCCTGATCCCGGAAAACTGATCTTGGAGGTTGAAGTAAACTTATATACAATATCCGGGTTTCCGGCTTTTGCACACTCAGTAAGGATCTCAAGAAGGAAATCCTGGTCTTCATCATAAAGATGATGTACGCTGTATGCGTTATCCCAGTAAATACGGAAGTCAGGAGCTGCCGGCTTCAGATTGGCAAATCTCTGAACTGTTCTTGCTGAATAGGTATAGCCCTGAGGATTGGAGTATTTCGGCACACACCAGATACCCTTAATAGCCGGATCCTCGCTGACAAGCTTCTCTACCATATCCATGTCAGGACCTTCCGGGGTCATGGGAACATTGATCATTTCAATGCCAAAAAATTCTGTGATCTTAAAGTGTCTGTCATAGCCCGGCACCGGACAGAGGAATTTTACTTTATCCAGCTTGCACCAGGGAGTGTTTCCCATAACACCGTGAGTCATGGAACGGGCAATGGAATCAAACATGACGTTCAGACTGGAATTTCCATAAATAATAATGTGTTCCGGATCCACTTCTGAAATTTCTCCAAGAAGGCGTTTTGCTTCCGGAATACCGTCGATCACGCCATAGTTACGGCAGTCTACCCCCGTCTCACATTTCAGCTCCGCGCCATCTGCAAGAACCTGCATCATTCCCATGGAAAGATCAAGCTGATCTGTTCCGGGTTTACCACGGGACATATCCAGGGCAAGTCCCTGTGCCTTAATGTCTGCATACTGCTGATCCAGTTCTTTTTTCAGGGCAAGAAGCTGTTCTCTGCTCATTTCACTGTATTTTTCCATGTTTTTCCTCCTCGTTCCGCTCTTTTCGGACTTTTTTCTATTACATTGCTAAACCATACTATCCCGTCTATTTTAGTATGCTAAATTCCCTGTTGTCAAGTCCTGTAAGCATTGTATTTATAAAAACTCGGGAGTTTGTTCCGGGATCTTGGCATATATGTAAAAACACCTGATGGGATAATGCCGTATGACCAGCAGCAATATAACCTGTCAAAAGTAAACTCCGTTCTTTTTCACTTGCAGATTTACGGCAATTCCCCTATACTGGGGATAGCATCAGTGTATGCTGATTTTATTAAAACTAATGAGAGGTTATCATTTATGTGGATTGCAGATCAATGGAAAGAATATGAAGTAATTGACACCTCCGGCGGAGAAAAACTGGAACGCTGGGGAAAATATATCCTGGTCCGTCCGGACCCGCAGGTTATCTGGGATACCCCAAAGGTAAGCCGGGGCTGGAAAAATATGAACGCCCATTATCACAGAAGCAAAAAAGGCGGCGGGGAGTGGGAGTTTTTTGATCTTCCCCAACAATGGGATCTTCATTATAAGCATCTCACCTTCCACCTGAAACCCTTCAGCTTCAAACACACCGGACTTTTTCCGGAACAGGCGGTAAACTGGGACTGGTTTGGGGAAAAAATCCGCAATGCCGGAAGACCGGTAAAAGTACTGAATCTTTTTGCCTACACAGGAGGCGCGACTCTGGCCGCTGCCGCTGCCGGCGCAAGCGTTACCCATGTAGACGCTTCCAAGGGCATGGTTACCTGGGCAAAAGAAAACGCTGCCGCCTCCGGACTTGCAGACGCTCCTATCCGCTGGCTTGTTGACGACTGCGTAAAATTCGTAGAACGGGAAATCCGCAGAGGCAATCATTACGATGCCATTATTATGGATCCTCCTTCCTACGGAAGAGGTCCAAAAGGAGAAATCTGGAAGATAGAAGATGCTATTCATCCTCTTATCAGGCTGTGTAAAAAGATTCTCAGTCCTGACCCGCTGTTTTTCCTGATCAACTCCTACACAACAGGTCTTGCTCCGGCTGTTCTTACCTATATGCTGGCAACAGAACTGAAAGAATTTAACGGAACCGTAGATTCCCAGGAAATCGGACTTCCGGTCACCTCCAGCGGTCTGGTTCTTCCCTGCGGCGCTTCCGGCCGGTGGGAATCTGTGTAAAACTGATTTCAGATAAAATTATTGGAGGAAATTACAAATGAGTAATTTTTCGTCAGCCTTTAAAAACATGGACGCAAAAATAGAACTGAAACGATATAGTTGTGCAGTGATCGCTGCCGTGCTCTTTGCCGTGAACATAAAAACCTTTGTAAAAGCCGGAGGACTGTATCCGGGCGGCTTTAACGGTCTCACGCTTCTGATCCAGGGCATTTTTCAGGAATTTGCGGG
>NZ_HF999055.1:0-13565 GCF_000433815.1 Blautia sp. CAG:257 | reverse complement strand
CACCATGATCAACGTTATCCTGAATGCCATTCCTGTTTTTATAGGGCTGAAGTTTATCGGAGTTAAATTTACCATGAGTTCCTGTGTGGTGATCGTTCTGTCCAGTATTCTGACAGACCTTATTCCCTCACAGCCCATTACCTACGATCCGCTTCTGATCAGTATTTTCGGTGGACTGATCAACGGTTTTGTAGTCAGTCTCTGCCTGATCGGAAATACAAGCAGCGGCGGAACTGATTTTATTGCCATTTATTTTTCAGAAAAAAACGGACAGGATATCTGGAATTACATCCTTTGCGGAAACGCAGTGATCCTGGTTGTTGCAGGCCTGCTTTTCGGATGGGATAAAGCGCTTTATTCCATTATCTTCCAGTTTACCTCCACTCAGGTAGTACAGATGCTCCATCAGCGCTACAAAAAACACACTCTGTTTATTATTACAAGGCATCCTGATGAAGTCTATGAAGAAATTTCCAAGCTGTCCCATCACTCTGCCACAAGAATCGACGGTACCGGCTGCTACAGCGGCGACAATACGGCAATGATCTATTCTGTAGTGTCCAGGGACGAAGCAAAGGTCCTTGTGAAAAAAGTTACGGAAGTGGATCCTCAGGCATTTGTAAACATTATAAAAACAGACTTTATCAACGGAAGATTCTATTATAAAACCGATTATTAAAAAATTGTATTTTTTCTTTCTGTTTTCTTGATTCTTTCGCTTTCCGGAATTATAATCAGATAAAGGAGAGTGATACTTTATGAAGGAAAAGTATGACGAAAAAACAGAGGTTCCTTTTACCTGTACGCCGGAATATGACCGCAGCTCCTGCGGAAACTGTGTATGTGCCACCTGCTATGAACAGGAATTCTGTGACCGTTGCCGGACCTGTGAAAATCAGTCCCGGAAAAAAAAATCCTGCTCTGCTTATGAGGGAGCCTACTGCTACTGAACACACCCACACAAAAAGAGTACGGATATCATCTGGTATGATGTCCGTACTCTTTTTACTTTCGCTGCAGTCCTCCTCAAAATTCCTTTTCCCGGAAATCCATCCTGTCCTGCAGGGTATGATTATGCCTGTTTCGGCAGGGTCACTGTAATCTCAGTTCCTGAATCCACTTCGCTTGTCAGCTTCAGTGTTCCTCCCAGGAAGGCAACTCCGTGCTTTACAATAGAAAGTCCCAGGCCGGTTCCTCCGATCTCCTTGGAATGGCTTTTATCCACCCGGTAGAACCTCTCAAACACCCGGTTTCTGTCCTCTCTCGGGATTCCGATTCCATTATCCTCCACAGAAATCTGAATGGCATTGCCAATATCTTTCAGATGAATGGTCACTGTGCCATTGTCCTTATTGTACTTGATTCCATTATCGCAGAGATTATAAAGAATCTCCTCAAAAATCGGGCGCACAGTGCGGCAGATCAGTCTTTCTCCGTCAATGTAAAGATGCACGTTCTTTTTCTGCGCGATTTCTTTCAGGTTTCCACATACATTCCGGGCAACGGAATAGATATCCACATTTTCCCACTCATAAGGATTTTCTCCTTCGTCAAGCTGAGAAATCTTAATGGTATCCTCCACAAGCTGGATCAGCCTCTGAGCCTCCCGGTAAATCCTGCCTGCAAACTTTTTCACATCCTCTTCCTTCACAAAGCCGTCCTGAATAATCTCGGCAAAACCTGAAATAGAGGTCAGAGGTGTTTTCAGCTCATGAGAAACATTGGCAGAAAACTCCCTTCTGAGGTTTTCCCGCTGGATTTTTTCTGTTTCATTCATCAGAAGCAGCACTGCGCCTACGATTTTTCCGTCTCTTGTAACCGGATTTGCGATCAGCTGCACAAATTCATTATCCAGACGAAGAAGAGCGTTTCCGTGTTTTCCCTCCAGAACATGTTCTATCACCTTTCTGAAATCCTCATCTCTGTCAAGAGAGTATACGCTTTGGCCTATGCCGGGTTCATTTACCTGAAAAATCCTCCAGGCGCTTGAATTACCGGAAAGTATCATAGTATAAGGATCGATCACCAGAAGACCTTCCTGCATGTTTTCTGTAATAATAGAAAACTCCTCCTGATTTCTCCTTGCTTCCTCCAGCTGTTTCTGTATCTGGCGGTTCTGCCGGTTTATTTTTCCCAGAAGAGGAGCCACCTCTTCATAAATTTCATTTTCTCCGGGCTTTTCCAGATCCAGTTCATTGATGGGTTCCACGATCTTTGAAGCAACCTTTGACGCGATCACTCCTGCTATGATCAGCATTACAAAAATAATACAGAGTACCGGCTGTACAAGCTGCAGAATCAGAGCAAATACAGAATACTGTGTACTGGATACACGAAGAACAGAATTATCGGAAAGTCTTATTGCAGAGTAGACTGTCTTTTCTGAAAGCGTGTCGGACATACGTACCGCCTCGCCTTTCCCCTTGCTCAGCGCCTCCTGAAACTCTTCACGATTCTTATGGTTCTCCATTTTGTTTTCATCTGCTGTATTGTCATACAGGACATTTCCATTCTCATCTATATAAGTAATTCTGGAATCACCGTATTTGATCTGCTCCAGATACTCCTGCCCCTGCTGCTCTACTCCGTAAGCCAGATATCTGGCTTCCTTTTCCAGCTCACTGTTCAGCTGCTTTCCGAAATACTGATAAAGAATTCCCATAACAAAGGCAACCCCCAGTATCAGAACTGCTGCTGAAGCAAGAACTGTAGACTTAAAAATCTTTTTTGTCAATTCTTATTTCCTCCCATTTGGTGCTCATTGTTTCTGTGAATGCCTGTAATAGAATACTCCACCCATTCTGCAATGTTCACCGCATGGTCTCCGATCCTCTCCATGTACTTTGCAGTCATCAGAAGATCCAGCCCTGCTTTGGCATCCATATTTTTGTAGATCAGATCAGCCAGCTTGTTTTTTGTCTGATTAAACAGCTCGTCTACAAGATCGTCATCATCAATAACCTTACGACAAAGCGCCAGATCCGCTTTCACAAACGCGTCAATGCTTTCTGTTACCATATGAACGGTTTTTTCCGCCATTCTGGCAATTTCATCCGGAATCTCCACAACGCTTCGGTCAATAAACTTGGAAAGGTCTGCGATATCTGCCGCCTGGTCTCCGATGCGTTCCATATCAGAGATCATTTTCAGAGCCGCGGAAATCTCACGAAGATCTCTTGCCACCGGCTGCTGATGAAGAAGAAGCCGCATACAGATGGCCTCGATCTCCCGCTCCAGTCCGTCGATTTCTCTATCTGTTTCAAAAACCTCTCCGGCGCAGTCCTCGCCCTGGATTGCCTTTGCAGAAAGAGCAATTACCTTTTCGCAGAGACTTCCCATGGTAATGATCTGTACATGAAGCTCTTCCAGCTGTCTTTCAAAACGTGTTGCCATATCAGCCAAACCTCCCTGTAATATAATCTTCCGTTCTTTTATCCGCAGGCATGGAGAATAAAGTATCTGTATCATTAAATTCTATCACTTCTCCCAGAAGGAAGAAAGCGGTTTTGTCAGAAATACGTGTTGCCTGCTGCATATTATGAGTTACCATAACAATGGTGTAGTCCTTTTTCAGCTCCATTGCAAGCTCCTCAATCTTTGAGGTGGAAATAGGGTCAAGGGCAGAGGTCGGCTCATCCATAAGAAGAACCTCCGGCTGCACTGCCAGAGCCCTTGCAATACAGAGCCTCTGCTGCTGGCCTCCGGACATTCCCAAAGCGCTCTTTTTTAACCGGTCCTTTACCTCATCCCAGATTGCAGCATCCCGAAGAGATTTTTCCACAATATCGTCAAGTTTTGCCTTGGAACGGATGCCGTGGGTTCTGGGGCCGTAGGCAATGTTGTCATAGATACTCATTGGAAATGGATTGGGCTTCTGAAACACCATTCCCACTCTTTTTCTCAGAAGATTCACGTCCATATCCCCGTAAATATCTTCTCCGTCAAGCTCCACCTTTCCTGTGATCACACAGCCCTCAACAAGGTCATTCATTCTGTTCAAAGATTTAAGAAGAGTTGATTTTCCGCATCCGCTGGGCCCGATAAAAGCAGTGATCTCCTTTTCCGGAATATGCATATTAATGTCTTTTAAGGCATGGAAACTGCCGTAATGAAGATTCATATTTTCAATAGAAAGCTTTGTATTATTACTCATGTATCCTTATCCTTTCGCAATTCGTTTTGCTGCTTTTCCTGACAGCCAGTTAATAACCAGTACAAAAACAAGAATTACAACCGCTGTGGCAGATGCCTGATTCATGTGGAGGCCTTCACTGGAAAGCACATACATGTGAAGAGCCAGTGTACGTCCGGATCCCATCAGATTGGGAACCTGGGCAACTGTACCGGAAGTATAAAGAAGGGCTGCTGTTTCACCGATAATACGTCCGATTGCAAGAATAATTCCTGCCAGAATCCCCGGAACCGCTGAAGGAAGCACAATGGTAAAAATCGTGCGCAGCTTTCCTGCTCCCAGTCCGAAGCTGGCCTCTCTGTAAGAATCCGGAACTGCCTTCAAAGCCTCCTCAGAAGTTCTCATAATAAGGGGAAGAACCATGATCACCAGTGTACAAATACCTGCCATAAGAGACATTCCCCACTGAAGGGCTGTCACAAAAAACAGCATACCGAAAAGTCCGAATACAATAGAAGGAATACCGGAAAGTGTCTCTGCTGTAATACGGATCACCTTTACCAGACGGTTGCCCTTCTGAGCATATTCCACCAGATAGATAGCGGCAAAAATGCCTATGGGAGCCGCAATTACAAGTGTCAGAACAGTCATAATAAAGGTATTGATAAGAGAAGGCATCAGCGATACATTCTCAGAATTATACTCAAAGCTGAAAAGCTCAGGTGTCAGATAAGGAATACCTTTTATCAGAATGTACCCTACCAGAAAGATCAGTACCGCAAAGGTCAGTACTGCAGCCAGTCCTGTCAGAAAAGCAAGAATACCGGAGCCCGGATGGCGCAGGTAGGAACGAAGCTGATCTGTAAGGGAAGAGCTGTTTCTCTTTTTTGAATTGACCTGTGAATTCAAAGCCGCAGCATTAGTTTGCATTTTCCGCCCTCCTGTTCAGTAATGAAAGACTTAAGTTAATGATCAGGATAAAGACAAACAGTACCACACCGGTAGCAATAAGCGCCTCTCTGTGCATACCTGTCGCATATCCCATTTCAGTAACAATATTTGCAGTCATAGTACGAAGTCCCTTGAGAATCCCCTGAGGCATTCTGGCCTGGTTTCCCGCTACCATAATAACCGCCATAGTCTCGCCAATGGCACGTCCGATTCCAAGAACCACAGCTGCAAGAATACCGGATTTTGCCGCCGGAAGCATTACGCGGAAAATGCTACGTTCCTTTGTGGCTCCAAGAGCCAGAGAACCTTCATAATAGCTTTCCGGAACACTGCGGAGCGCTGATTCTGTAGGTCCGATAATGGTTGGAAGAATCATAATTCCAAGAAGCAGGGACGCTGCCAGCCAGCTTGTTCCTGTTCCTCCAAAGGTTTCCCGGATCATTGGCACCATGACCACCAGACCGAAAAATCCATATACAATAGAAGGAACTCCTGCCATCAGTTCAATACCTGATTTTAACGGTCTGTAGATTTTTTTCGGACAGTAACGGGCCATAAATACAGACGTAAGCAGAGCTACGGGAACTCCTACCAGAATTGCTCCCCCGGTTACATAGATACTTGCCACGATCATTGGAAAAATTCCATACAGATCGTTGGAGGGCCGCCATTCTGTTCCAAAAAGAAATTCCAGAGGACCTATTTTTCCTATTGCCGGAATTCCGCTGGCAAAAAGAAAAAGACAGATCAGGAATACTGCCAGTACAGAAGCGCAGGCAGCAACCATAAATACAATTTTCATTCCCCGTTCTTTGATTTTATTCATAAAATGATTTCTTCCTCTCTAACTTCCTGACTGCAGAACGGAAGCCCGGATTTCCGGGCTCCTCTGCGTTCTGTCATGTTATGCAGGTTTTATTACTCTGCCAGATCTTCCCATTCTGTTGTCTCGCCTGTGAAGATTGCTTTTACCTGATCGCTTGTCAGATCCTCAACCTCATTTTCATTATTTACGACTACCGCAATACCGTCTTTTGCAATTACAGTAGCTGTAAGATTCATCTCTGTTTCCTCATCTTTCAGTTCACGGGAAGCCATTCCGATATCACAGATGCCTTCTGCTGCAGATGTAACTCCTGTTGTGGAATCGCTCTGCTGAACCTCTACTGTAACGTTTTTGTTCACTGCTTCATAAGCCTCTTTCAGTTTTTCCATTACAGGAGAGATGGAGGAGGAACCAGCTACAACAACCTTACCTTCCACATCTGCTGCCTCATAAGGTTTTGCTTCTGCATCAGCTTTGATATAACCGTTGTCCTCAACGATCTGCTGACCTTCTTCGCTCATAATATAGTTCACAAAATCCTGTGCTGCCTCGCTTACTTTCTCGCCTGTTACAATGTTAAACGGACGGGAAACTTTATATGTATCATTTGCAACGTTCTCAGCAGTTGCCTCAGCTCCGTCGATTTTTACAGCCTTTACAGTATCGTTAAGAGATCCAAGAGAAATATATCCGATTGCATTCTCATCGCCTGCTACAGTTGTCATCATAACGGAAGTGCTGTTTGTGATGCTGGCATCAACTGTTGTCATATCAATTTTTTCGCCGTCTTTTTCTTCCTGGATGCCGAACAGCTCAATAAAAGCGCCTCTTGTTCCGGAACCATCCTCACGGGAAATTACATTAATCGTTCCGCTTGCCGCACTTGCTACAGTTGCAAATGCTGTTGTTCCGATTACTGCTGCTGCTAAAATTCCTACGATTTTTTTCTTCATGATAAGTCTCCTCTTTTTTATAAATAATGTTTTGTATTTCTCATTGACAAGTGTCATTATAGGCAGGGAAAGTTAAAACCAAAATCCTGCCTGCGTAAAATCTTTGTAAAAAAGAAAAGACTTCCCTATTCTCATTCCTGATACATCTGAAGAGTTTCAGAAGCATCTGTTTCCTGTGCTGATTCTTCCGGAAGAGTTACATGAAGCTCTGTTTTCATTACATCTGCCGCGCTTTTGGCGTCTTCCAAGTACGCAGTTCCCATGCAGATGATCTCCTCGGGAAATTCACTTTCTGTGGATTCTCTTTCTGCAGAAACATAGATTTCCATGCAGTCATCCTCTGTAAGAACGAAATCCATAGAATTTGTAAAAATTGTATTCTCCCCTCCATGCTTTACACCAAACCCAATTCTGACAGGCTCCAGATTATGCTTCTCTAAATACTGACCAATCGTCATGTCCCCTTCCTTACCAAGGTAATATACAGAGTCTTCTTCCATAGCATCTTGTGGAATCAGAAGGTATTTTCCCGGTTCCAACGCCTCTGCCCGTGCAGAAACATGAATACTGTTTCCCTGAACCAGAACCTCTTTCACTGAAAAATTAATCATAGAATCTCCTGTTTCCTTATAAGTAACTTCCTTGTTAATATCACTTTGCGCATTTTCCGGCAGCTCCTGTCCTCTCAGCTTCCAGAAATCTGTGATCCCCAGATATTTTTCTGCTGCAAAAACAGACACGCCCAAAATCAGGATAGCGGCAAAGGATAAGATCAGGACACGTCTGCGTTTACGGCTTCTGCCCTGGAGAGAGAAGGAAGCAATTTTATCTCTTCCGAAATCCGGCTGCTGTTCCCGAATTTTATTAAGGGCTGCCTCTATCCTGTCTGTAACGATCTCCGGCACCTCTGTTTTTCCCGAAAAAATTTCAAATAATTTGTTATCCATAGATTTTTCCTCCTTCCAGCTCCCGTTTCAGCAACTTCCTGCCTCTGGCAAGTCTGGTAATCACCGTATTGCGGCTGATATCCAGAAGCTCCGCGATTTCTCTTGTATCCATTTCTCTTGTGTAATACAAAAGAAGAATGATCCGGTATTTTTCATCCAGGCAGGAAAGAACCTCTTTCCATTCACAGTCTATGTACCCGCTGTCCTCAAAAGCAGATTCCTGCATTTCTGCCTTTGACTGTATCCTGCTTCTGTGTTTTAAAATATCCTTACACTGGTTAATCAGGATCCGTATCATCCAGGTTTTAAAATAAGCGTCTTTTTTCAGGGTTTCAATCTTTTCGTAACACACCAGAACAGTTTCCGAAATGGCGTCCGCAGCATCCTCATCATTGCCCAGATACGTCCAGGCCACTCGGTACATGCTCTGTGTACACAGCCTAACCAGCTCTGCAAAAGCAGAAGAATCTCCCCTTTTGGCCTTTCTTACCAGTTCTTCCATTTTTACTGCTCTCCTCTCTGTTTTCTTATATACATTAGACGAAAAACAGAACTTACCTATTTCATCAAATTTTTATTTATAAAGAAAGAGCCGATGATCACATCAGCCCTGTAATTTTTTTCGCATGTTCCAGTTCATTTTTGTGAACCAGAATTTCATATTCATATGTCTCGTCTGCAGGAATGCCGGCGCTTCCTGTCCTGCCGCGCATGGTCCCTGCCTCTGCCCACTGGCCCATGCGGTTTTTCACCTTATGTTTGTAGGTGATTCCGACCTGTTCCAGCTGTTCACGCAATTTGTTAAATAATTTCATGTCTGTTCCGATCCACAGACTTTCGGAATTTAATAATGTGAGCATAGACATTCCTCCCCTTTTCCGCTGCGAAACCTGACTGTCAGTTATAATTTCACTATAAACTGCAAGTCCGATAAATGCAAGGGAGAATGTTTTCACATAAGGGGGCCCTTTATCTTTCCCTGCTTTTTAGATAATTGGTAAATCCCTCTGAAATGCGCTTGTACAAAACCAGTCTATTTCGCCACATTTGCATCTCCGGCAGCCGGATTGTTGATCAGCTTTCCATCCTCTTCAAACCGGGATCCATGGCAGGAGCAGTCCCATGTGTGCTCCTGAGGATTCCACTTCAGCGCACAGCCCATATGGGGACAGCGCTTCATAGTAGGAGTGAGAAGCCCTACCAGAGCTTCCAGTGTATTTACAAACAGCTGCGGTTTCCATATACTTCGCGATGGATCAAAAACTGCCTCCCACCCAGTTTCCCGGCCGCAGATCATCTCTGTCAGAATATGCGCTGCTGCCATGGAGGTAGTCATTCCCCATTTTCCAAAACCGGATGCCACATACAGCCCCGGTGTGTTCGGGGAGTATTCTCCAATATAAGGGATGCCATCCAGACTCATACAGTCCTGGGTCGCCCAATAATAACCTGCCTTGCCGATACCATAATACTCCTGTACAAACTCCTGAAGCTCTTCCCAACCTCCCCCTTTTCTTCCAGTTCTGTGGCTTCCTCCACCTACCAGAAGATAATCTTTGTAATTGCGGAAGGACATGCCCTTCTGCGCCTCATCCACATACATTCCCCTTACATCTGAAACATTTTTCAGTGCCATAACATAGGAACGATGCTGATATAATTTCAAAAAATATGCGCCGTGCTTATTCAGAAAAGGAAAATGTGTTGCTGCAATCATCCGTCTGGCCGTGATTGTTCCCCCGTCATATCGGGCGCATCCCGGCGCAAGCTCCTGGATAAAGGTATGCTCATAAATATTCAGGTCTCTGGAAATATAAGCCAGAAATCTCCTGGGCTGAAACTGTGCCTGGCGTGGAAATTTCACCGCTCCTTCAGTGTCAAAAGGCAGATTTACCTCCTGCACAAACTCCGCAGGAAAGCCAAGAGTCTCCAAAGCCTGCACCTCCCGCTCTATTTTCTGCCAGTCTGTCAGAGTATAAACAAAGGCATCCTTTTCCTCAAAATCACACTCTGTTTCCTCTGCCAGCTCCCTGTATTTGCCCAGAGCCCACTGGTTGGCGTCCAGATACTGAAGTGCCTTCTCTTTCCCCTGTGTACGCAGCAGCTTTTCATAAATCAGCCCGTGCTGAGAGGTAATCTTTGCCGTTGTATTACAGGTAACCCCTCTCCCCACAGCATCTCCCTCCACAAGCACATAATCCACTCCTGCCTGCTTCAGGAACCAGGCGCAAAGTACTCCGCACAGACCGCCACCAATAACCAGCACATCCGTCTTTATATCTCCCTCAAGCTTCGGAAAAGAGGGAAATTCCACATCCCTTTCCCAGATTGACTGCCTCATCCAATTCCTCCGATTTCTTGGTAAATTTTTTTCATCATATTTTCTTAGTCTGTCCAAGAAACCAGAGAGCCATGCAGAAAGTTTTGGTTTTATCCGTGACCGTAATACGCATTCCTGCTGTATTTTAGAATAAAGCACACCAGAAAAAGGTAATCCTCATGGAATCATCAACTGCGTGCTTCCGCAAACGCAGTCTGATCAGCATCACCAGGAAAATTTCTCCTGTTCGAAGGCAGGGGGCCCGTCTAAAAATTACACTATTGTCAATATAAGATGCAATTTTTGCACTTTTATATATAAGTATAGGTAAATTATAAAATCAACAACATCTCCATCCACATCAGTGTTTTATGCTGGACTGTTAAATTCACTGGAAACAAAGCTTGAGCAGAGCGGTTGAAAGTTAATTCCTGCTCTTCAAATAGTTTAAAAATCCTGTTCCATAAGCAACCGCCAACATTCCCCATATCACTGCCGCACCAATGGAAGGTGCGTTCATATTCTGTATAGCATCCCATACACGTATGCCAAAAATAACAATCATAAAAAGCAAAACTCCCACAGCGCCTGCTCCCACAAGCCACTTTCTCATGCCCATACCCATAAAGGAAATCCCCCACACTCCTGCTGTGGCTGAATAATCTCCGAGATCTTCCAGAAGCTCCCGTACCTCTGCAAATCTTCCGCCTTTTTTCTCTTCCTGATAAACATAATTCAGATACTCTTCCAGCTTCTTGTTTTCTGGTATTTCAGCCTCCTTCATTACCAGCTTACAGAGCTCTGATGCGCCTTTCAGTTCAGTAATCTGCTCTTCCAGCACCCTTTTCTGTTCTGCTAAAATCTCCCCAGGAACTGCTTTCCCTTTTAAAATCAGTTCAATGGTTTCCACTGAAATCCCCATCTTCCGATACAGAAGAATCTGCCTGATCCGCTGCACATCTTCATCTGTATAATCCCGGTATTTACTTCCATCTTCTCTTTGTGGCATCAAAAGCCCTTTTCTTTCATAAAAGCGGATACTGCTCACATTCAGGTCTGTCAGTTTTGCAGCCTCACTGATTTTCATTATATCTTCCTCCCTCTTAATCTGTTTTACGGAGACCTTTCTCCTGAAATTGTGGAAATTATAAACCCTGAACCTGGTGCAGAGTCAAGAAATTCTTATAAATATGTATCATAAAAATACAAAATCTCCCTCCACAGAACATTTCTGCCCTGAAGAAGGAGATAAGCTTTACTTATTCAGCGGAAAGCATACGGTAATCTTTGTGCCTCTGCCTTCCTGGCTTTCTATCAGAATCCCATAGTTTTCACCATAAATAAGTTTCATGCGGTCGTCCACATTATTGACGCCGATCCCGGTAAAATGTTCCCTGGAGGCATTCTTTTTGTTCAATAAATCCCTTAAAGTTTCACTGCTCATTCCGATCCCGTTATCCTCAATCTCCACCCTCAGAAGTCCATCGCTCTGGCGTACAAAAATAGAGATAGTCCCTTTTTCGCCCTGAGGAAAAGCATGAAAAAATGCGTTTTCCACAAAGGGCTGCAGGATCAGCTTGGGAACTTTCTGTTCCTCACAGTCCGGTGTTACATAAAAATCTACGTTCACCTGATTTCCATACCGTATCTGATTGATCAGCACGTAATTTTTCAGATTTTCAATTTCTTCTTTCAGGGTAATAAATTCATTTTTGTTGCTGATGGTATTCCGCAGAAGCTGTATAAATGCATCTATCACCTGAACGGATTTTTCTTTATCCCCCTGCCAGATCAGCCACTTGACACTTGCCAGAGTATTATAAATATAGTGAGGATTGATCTGCATCTGCAGGGAATGGATTTCTGCCTCACGTTTGGATTTTTCCACCTGCATCAGTTTCTGAATATAATTATCCAGTTCTCCCAGCATGTCATTATAAGTAGCGGAAAGCTCCCGGATCTCCTGAGTTCCCTCCACCTTTACCAGTTTATCCAGTCTTCCGTCCTGCACCTTCCGCATATTCTCTATCAGCTTGGAGAGAGGCTTGGTCTGCTGCCTTACCAATATAAAAATAATCAGAATAGCTGCAGCTGTAATAGCAACTGTTACTTCTATAATATATCGGAAATCATATACACTTTCAAAGGCCTGATCCGGGTGAATTACTCCCATTGCTTTATAATCCGTATTATGAAAATTCTGCATCAGATAAACGGTTCTCTGCCCATTTTCCTGTCTGGTGATCATAGAACTTTTTTTATCCTGCATCTCCTCAAGTGCGTCCCAGACCTTTTCTATTTCACTGGATGAGGTCAGATATTCTGTATAGTTGGAAGAGATAATTTCATTATCCTGATTAAAAATCAGTATATCATTGGAACTTGTAGTAAATACCTCATAATTATTCCGGAAATCCTTCTCTTTAATTGTAAGAAGAATCACCCCATCTATGGTTTTTCCTCCATTATTGGTGATTGCCTTTGCCATCATAATAACAGGATAGCTTTTCATTACATCTGTATATCCGCCGCTTTTATATCGGCAGATCAGCTTTTTAGGCGTTTCATATGCCTGCTGGATAATCTCTGTTTCCAACAGTTCTTCCCCTGAAAGAATCAGACGTGAGGTACTGTTATAATTATATGTTTTTCCATTGTTTCCAACTAAAATCAGACTCATATCGCTGTATTTCGCAAGAGGCTGCTGCTGAAGAATTTTTTTCACATCCAGAATATTCCGGAATTCCTCTGCCGCCTCCCACTTTTCCCTGCCCAGATACTCCCGTACGGAAGAGCTTCCGCAGATGACGGAGGTAGCCGCAGTTACATTCTGAAAAAGCTCATAAATATTTTCATCAATCTGTCTGAATATTTTCTGCTGAGATTCCACAAAATTCTCTACAAAAACATCCTGGGAGGTCTTAATATTCAGCACGCTTAATGCCCCTGCCAGACATAAAATCGCCCCCAGCACCACAATAATAATCTTAAAAAAAAGTGTATTACATTTATTTTTCATCTCGCTGACCACCTGAGTTTTTCCTGTGCCGGTACTGACTTGGCGTCTGCCCCATCAGCTTCCGGAATATCCTGCAGAAGTACCCGTGATCGGAATATCCCACCGCTGCACTGATATCTGAAATAGACATTTTTGTTTCAGCCAAAAGATCGCAGGATTTTTCAATCCGCACCGTATTCAGATATCCGCTGAACCCTTCTGAAATATGCTGATTAAAATACGAAGAAATATAATGATAATTAAACCCGAATTCCTGGGCGATATCTGTCAGATCAAGTTTTTCATTATAATGTTCATTGATGTAATCTTTGATCTGAGCAACAACAGGGTCTGAATCTGAATTATTTTCAATCCCGGACACAATCTCCCGTAAACGCGCAAAGGCAATGTCATTTAGTTAAGACATTAAGCAGATGT
>NZ_HF999054.1:0-988 GCF_000433815.1 Blautia sp. CAG:257 | reverse complement strand
AAAAAAGCTGCCTGTATCCAGTCTTGATAACAGAGCACTGTTCCTATAAACAAAACTACAATTCCAAATCCCAATATCTTTTTTGCGATTGCCACCATATGTACTAGTAGTTTCACTCCGACACCTATGATTGAAACAATAAACCACAATGGAATCAATAACACTTTTCCCAGTATCTATAAATTCTCCAGCAAATAAAATAGAAATCAGAACACCTCCCATACAAGCCAGAAAAGCTGCCTGGAGCCAGTCTTGGTAACAGATCACTGTTCCTATGAGCAACGCCATAATTCCGAATCCCAATATCTTTTTTGCGATTGCCACCATATGTACCAGTAACTTCACTCCGGCACCTATGATCGAAATGATAAACCACAATGGAATCAACAACACTTTTCCTGCCACTTTTAAAATACCCATATATGTCCTCCTATCTTGCCAGCCACGGCATATCATGATTTACTTCTGCCCGGTAATATCCACTTATCGTTGAAGGGGCATTGAACAATGCCGCAAGTAAATATTTCTTGATATTCTTGATTTTACTCGTATTTCCTTCCAGACAATGCAGCACATACTCTACATGCGAATAATCCAGCTTCATGAATTTTCCTCTTACCAAAGCTCCTGAATACCAGTTGCTTGCAATCAATACTCTATCACTCCTACACATGACAGTCTCTACAATCAGATCCACTATTTCATCAATCTGATTTTTGTCATGAGGATGACTCACAAGTAGGGCATCATACTGAATTTTCCTCTTACCAAAGCTCCTGAATACCAGTTGCTTGCAATCAGTACTTTATCACTCTTACACATAACAGTCTCTACAATCAGATCCACAATTTCATCAATCTGATTTTTGTCATGAGGATGACTCACTAACAGAGAATCATAATCCAGGTTTTCTTTGATCAGAGATTGATACGCATGTAATGTTTCCATCTCATCCTCTTCGGATCCTATCCCATCTGCAGATACGATA